>JAADGX010000224.1 GCA_013152135.1 Chlorobiota bacterium | reverse complement strand
TTCGTCCAGCGATTCCAGGTGCTTGTTGAGATACTTGTAGATCTTGGTCACCATCCGGTTCTTGCGGCTGTTTTCGACCCAATCCTGATTGGGGTCCAACGTGAGGACATCCGTCCCCAGCGATGTGAATGTTGTCTGCTTGACGATCGTTCCTCCCCGGACGACCGATCCTTTTTTGTCCACGGCCGTAATGCCGTTGAGGCGCTCTCCCTCCAGAAGCTCGGTAAGCTTGGCCGCAGTCGCTTCCGCCAGACGGTTCAATTCAGCCTTGTGCCAACGCTCGATATTCTCCGCCCGCTGCTTTTCTTCCGCCCGCGTCTCCGAATCTTTCTTCTTCCTCGTAAACAGCTTGGTATTGATGACAACCCCGTTCATTCCCGGAGGAGCCTTCAGCGAAGCATCCTTGACATCGCCGGCCTTTTCGCCGAAGATCGCCTTCAGGAGTTTTTCCTCCGGCGTGGGATCGGTCTCTCCCTTGGGCGTGATTTTTCCGATGAGGATATCGTTTTCCTTTACCTCGGCGCCGACCCGGACAATACCATTTTCATCAAGATTCCTTGTCGCTTCTTCACTGATGTTCGGTATTTCACTTGTCAGCTCTTCTTCGCCACGCTTGGTATCACGAACCTGGAGTTCGAATTCCTCGATGTGGATCGAGGTGTAAATATCTTCCGTGACGACCCGCTTGCTGATGACAATAGCATCTTCGAAGTTGTATCCCCGCCACGGCATGAACGCAACCACGAGGTTGCGTCCCAGGGCCAATTCACCGTCCTCCGTCGACGCGCCATCCACCAGGACGTCGCCCTTTTTGAATTTCTGCCCCGGACTGACCCGAGGGCGCTGGTTGATACACGTGTCCTGGTTGGTGCGGAAAAACTTGGTCAACTTGTAGGTCACCATGTTGTCTTCATCGAAGTGACAAAACTCCTCCTCTTTACTCCATCCCAGGTCGTACCGAACCGTGATGTAGTTGGCGTCGACCTTTATCACTTCACCGTCGTGTTCCGCCATGATGACGGCGTGAGAATCGTGCGCGACCTTTGCTTCCAGGCCGGTCCCCACGTACGGAGCCTCGGCCCGTAACAGGGGCACCGCCTGACGCTGCATGTTGGATCCCATGAGCGCCCGGTTTGCATCGTCATGTTCCAGGAATGGAATCAGGGCGGCGGCGGGACTGACGATCTGGTTGGGAGCAACGTCCATGTACTGGACTTCTTCCGGCGAAACGATGGGGAAGTCGCCCTTGTACCGTGCTTTCACCTTGTCGTTGATGAACCTGCCGTCCTCGGTAATCGGTGCATTCGCCTGGGCGATGATGTAATTATCTTCCTCATCGGCGGAAAGATACTCGATCTCGTTGGTCACCACCCGATTGACAACTTTGCGGTATGGTGTTTCAATGAATCCGAAGTCGTTTATCCGGCCGTGAATACACAGCGAGGAGATCAAACCGATGTTCGGCCCCTCCGGGGTCTCGATGGGACACAGGCGGCCGTAATGGGTGTAGTGCACGTCGCGCACTTCGAATCCCGCGCGCTCCCGCGTCAGACCACCGGGGCCAAGAGCGCTCATTCTCCGCTTATGCGTAAGCTCCGCAAGGGGATTGGTCTGATCCATGAACTGCGAGAGCTGATTCGTTCCGAAAAAGGCGTTGATCACACTTGTAATGGTTCTGGCATTGACCAAGTCCACGGGAGTGAAGTTCTCGACGTCACGCATGTTCATGCGCTCCTTGACGGTTCGCACCATGCGCGACAAGCCTATATTGAACTGCGTGGAGAGCTGCTCGCCCACCGTGCGCACGCGCCGATTCCCGAGATGATCAATATCGTCCACTTCCGCTTCGCCCTGGAGAAGCCTGATCAGGAATTTCACGATGGCCACGATATCTTCCCGCGTAAGCGTCGTGACCTCGGGTGGTATATCGAGCCCGAGCTTCTGGTTGATCCGGAACCGCCCGACTTCACCGAGATCGTATCGCTTGGGATTGAAGAACAGCCGGTCGATTAATCCACGCGCCGTTTCCAGGTCGGGGGCCTCGCCCGAACGCATCTGCTTGTAGATCATCTCCAACGCATCCTGCTCCGAATGCGCATCGTCCTTCATGATGGTATTGGAGATCACTTCGGAATTCGTGTCGTCCTGCTTGAGAATCGGCAACGTCCTGATCCCGGCTTCTACGATCAGTTCCAGGGAATCCTTATCGAGTTCGGCATCCATGGAAACGAGAAGCTCACCCGTGCTTTCATCGACGATGTCTTCGCAAATCCTGCGGCCCACCAGCGGTTCCAGGCGCGCGGCATTGACGGGGACTTCCTCGACGAGCCCGAACAGTTCGAGCAGGTCGCGGTTCGTGCTGTACCCAAGGGCGCGGAGAAGAGTCGTGACGGGAAATTTCTTCTTGCGATCTATGTACGCATACATGACGCTGTTGATGTCGGTCACGAATTCCACCCACGACCCGCGGAAAGGAATGATCCGCGCCGAATACAACTTGGTGCCGTTGGGATGCACGGTCGATCCGAAAAATACACCCGGCGAGCGGTGGAGCTGGCTGACGATCACGCGCTCCGCGCCGTTGATGATAAAGGTGCCGTCATCGGTCATCACCGGAAGGTTACCCAAGTACACGTCCTGTTCCACCGTATCGAGATACTCCGGATTCGAAGAGTCCTTGGATTTGCTCGAAAGGCGCAGCCGCGCTTTCAGTGGAACGGCATACGTCAATCCCCGCTCCTTGCATTCTCCAACCGAGTATTTGGGCTGATCCACGTAGTATTTCGTAAACTCGAGGACGTAATTTTCCCGGGAATCATACACCGGGAAGTTGTTTTTAAAGACCTGCTGCAGCCCTATGTCTTCCCGCTCTTCAGGTTTAACCCGGTTTTGCAGAAATTTTTCAAATGATTCAATCTGTACATCCAGAAAGTTCGGGTAATCGATCACGTGCGGGATTTTTCCGAAAGAGTACCGATTACCGATTTCTTTAACATCGAGCTCTTTCAGAATATCCTGCGCCCCGTTATGATTGCGATTATTCACGTCCTTGCTCCTTCAAATAACGTTCATTAGATCAAACAACCGACTCATCTCCGCGAGTGAAATGCGGGCAATCAATAAAACAACAAGAGCGAGCCGGGATTTTCCGACTCGCCACCTGCTGCTGTTGAATGTCACGTACAGGCAAAGCTACGTCGTGCTCTCGTTTTTCTGACACATACCGTATATCCCGGCGTCGCAATCCTTACTTCAGGGTCACGGTTGCGCCGGCTTCTTCCAGCTCGCTCTTCAGCTTCTCGGCTTCTTCCTTGGACACGGCTTCCTTGACCAACGTCGGCGCGGACTCCACCAGGTCCTTGGCCTCTTTGAGACCCAACTGCGTTGCGGCCCGGACAACCTTGATCACGTTGATTTTATTGGAACCAAAAGAGGTCAATTCCACGTCGAACTCGGTTTTTTCTTCCGCTGCGGCAGCCTCGCCTGCTCCTCCCGCGGGCATCATTCCGCCCATCATGACAGGTGCGGCGGCAGTAACGTCGAACTTCTCTTCAAGGGCCTTGCGCAATTCCGTGGCCTCCAAGAGCGTCAGTTTTTCGATTTTCTCAACAAGTTCTTCAACGACAGACATGAATTAACTCCTGTAAATTTGATGTTACGTTTTTGTTTTCAGATTTCAACGACAGCGCTCCTGTTTTCACGCTGCTTCTGCGTCTTCCTTTTTCTTGACAATGGCGTCCAGCACGTTGACCAGGTCTCGCGATGATGCGTTGACGACACTGGCGAGGGACATGATGGGGTACTGTACCGCGGAGGCGATTCCAGCCATAACGTCTTTGCGCGTCGGCAGAGCGGCCACTTCATCCAACCGCGAACCGTCAAAGATTTCCTGCTCGATGACACACGCCTTGACTTTGAAAACGTCGTCATGATCCTTGTTGAATTCCTTGATAATTCGCGCGGGTGAAACGGGGTCTTCGACGCCGAAGACGATCCCCGTCGGTCCGCGGAGGTAGTCCATCAATCCGTCGTATCCCTCAATATCCTTGAGCGCAAGACGGATCAGCGTGTTTTTATAGACCGTGAAGGAAACGCCATTGTTGAAGAAATCCCGCCGGAGCGTATTCACAGCCTCGACGGTCATCCCGGAGAAATCCGCGAGGTAAAATCCCGAAGCAGCTTTGATCCGTTCGGCAATCTCCTCGACGGCAGCTTTTTTTTCATCCTTGGTCATCGTTTCCTCAAATGGTACCGTTGATAAATCCAGCCACCGGAGCGGCGACTGATTCCCGTGTGTGTAGAAGCATTACGAGTGCGTAATATTCAAAAACAAATGTTCCGGTTTCAGCGCAGACCCGCCAGCGATGCGAGGTCGACGCGTACGCCCGGCCCCATCGTGCTGGAAAGGGTGACACTTTTAATGAAATTCCCCTTCACTGCCGGGGGTCGCATGCGGTTGATGGAAGCGATGAAGCTTTCCACGTTCTCCACCAACTTGTCCTCGTCAAACGATGCCTTGCCAACGATTCCGTGCAACACACCACCTTTATCGACCCGAACGGAAATCCGTCCGGCTTTTACTTCGCGGACGGCTTCGGCAACGTTCATCGTCACGGTCCCGGATTTCGGGTTCGGCATCAAGCCGCGGGTACCGAGAATCCGTCCCAGTTTTCCTACCTGTCCCATAACATCGGGTGTCGCAATAACGACGTCGATGTCGGTCCAACCATTCTGAATTTTCTCGATATATTCTTCAAACCCAACGTAGTCCGCTCCCGCTGCCTTCGCCTCTTCGTCTTTCGGAGGCTTGCACAGAACCAGGACACGCACGTCTTTTCCGGTTCCGTGAGGAAGCGTAACCGTGCCACGAACCATCTGGTCGGATTTCTTTGGATCGACACCCAACTTTACCGCGATATCGATGCTTTCGTCAAACTTCGCGGTGGCGGTCTTCTTCACCAGTTTTACCGCCTCCGGGAGCTCGTACGTTTTCGCGCGGTCCACCTCGCTGACCGCTTTCTTGAATCGCTTTGCCAGTTTCGTTTTCATGGGAGCTCCTATCCTTCGACAACCAGACCCATGCTGCGGGCGGTGCCCTTCACCATGTTCATGGCCGATTCAATGGTAAACGCGTTGAGATCCTTCATCTTCTGCTCGGCGATTTCCCGAACCTGTTCCTCTGTCACCTTGCCCACCTTGGTCTTGTTCGGTTCGCCCGAGCCTTTCTCCAGGCCGGCGGCCTTGAGCAACAGCACGGCGGCGGGTGGCGTCTTGGTAATAAACGTGAAGGATTTATCCGCGTACACGGTGATGACCACGGGGATGAGAATTCCCCCCTGATCCTGGGTGCGCGCGTTGAACTGCTTGCAGAACTCCATGATGTTGACGCCCTTCTGTCCCAGGGCGGGACCGACGGGCGGAGCGGGTGACGCCTGCCCGGCGGGGATCTGCAGCTTGATAAAACCTGCTACTTTTTTTGCCATTCTCTTAACACCAGGTTATTGTGATGATTTATGACTCCGGTTCTACCTGGTTGAAATCCAGTTCAATCGGTGTTTTCCGGCCAAAGATGGAAACCATGACTTTCAGTTTCATCTTCTCCTGATTTACCTCCTGGACGAAACCGTTGAAATTGTTAAACGGTCCGCTTATCACACGAACCGGATCTCCAACACGGTATTGAACCATGGGAATTTCTGTATTGGCACGCTCTTCCAACGTCCCCAGCAATCGCTTGACTTCATCCGGACGTAACGGCACGGGTTCATCTTTGGAACCCAAAAAGCTGATCACTGACGGGGTGTTCTGAATGAGGTGCTTGATTTCCTTGTCCATGATACATTCCACCAACAAGTATCCCGGGAACAAGCTTTTCGACTTCGTGCGCTTCTTTCCATCCCGGATCTCGAAAACCTTCTCCATGGGAATAAGAATATTCGTCACCTTGTATGAAAGACCTTCCTCCTGGATTTCATGCTCGAGGTACGCTTTGACCTTGTTTTCATGTCCGGAGTAGGTCCGCACGACATACCACCGTAAATCCGTTCCGATATCGGTACCCATAAAATCTCCTAGAACAATGCCGTAAGTATCTCTTGGAAGAATTTGTCGATAATCATGACCAGCAAGGAAATAATCACTGTCGATGCAATAACAATCGTGGTATAATCCTTCAGGTCTTCCTGGGACGGCCAGGTGACCTTCTTCATTTCCTTGATAACGTCGTTTACAAAGGTGATGATCTTTTCTTTCATCGTGTGGTCTCGTTTCTGTACCTAAAGATGCTGCACGTGAGGAGGGACTCGAACCCCCAACCTGCGGTTTTGGAGACCGCTGCTCTGCCAATTGAGCTACTCACGTAGGGGGCCGGGTTCACTTACCGGGTTTCCTTGTGTACCGTGTGCTTGTCACACCACCGGCAATACTTTTTGTATTCAACGCGCCCGGGATGTTTGCGCTTGTTCTTGGTTGTCGTGTAATTGCGTCGTTTACACTCGGTGCATTCTAGCGTAATGATTTCTCGCACGATAATCTCCAGCTTTAATCTTTACACGTACGTTCCAGGGAATCGATGCCCGTCGAGGGTCTTGTTGTTTCACCTGGACTGAAGTGGAGTTGCCCGGTCGGTGTTCCGGTGAACCTGGTATGCCTGCGGGGAACCCCTGGTGAGCTCACGACCGGGATTGAACCGGTGACCTCTTCCTTACCAAGGAAGTGCTCTACCGACTGAGCTACGTGAGCGTTTCTCCTCCACCCTCCCACCTTGTCATCGAGCGGGAGACGGGATTCGAACCCGCGACCAACAGCTTGGAAGGCTGTGACTCTACCAACTGAGTTACTCCCGCTTATTCCTTTCCATGCTTTTCCCGTCCAACCCGGACGGGCGTGATTCGTGGTGGGGGGAGGATTCGAACCTCCGAAGGCGAATGCCAACAGATTTACAGTCTGCCCCGTTTGACCGCTTCGGTACCCCACCGCGGCAGAGCTGGCGACCAGATTCGAACTGGTGACCTGCTGATTACAAATCAGCTGCTCTACCAACTGAGCTACGCCAGCAAAAGAATCCGCCAGTAAAACCTCTTTACTAGCGGATAGGCTAGCTAATATACAGAAAATTTTCAGAAAATCAATCAGCTTTTATGAGAAAAATTTGCTTATTTCAGATTCTGCTTAAAAAAACCGACCAGCCGCGGGAGGAGATCACGGGCCGATGCGAACATCGAGGTACCGTGGCCCGCGTTCTCGTAAATCTTCGATTCGTAATTCTCCGTCTTGACTTTTGCGTATTCCCTGACCGCTTCAACCGACCGGACATCTTCGCTGCTGGCGACCGCGAGCAAGGGACGCTTTCCGTACTTGCGTACCGCGTCGAGCGTCGGGAGAATGTTGAAGTAATTCAATCCCGGCGAGAGAAGCACGACCGCCCGGATTTCCGGATGATCGGCGGCGTAAATAATGGCATTGCTGGCTCCGTAACTGGCTCCGAGCAATCCAATGTTGTTTTTCATCACCCCTTTCTGGGCTCTCACGAATCCAACCGCCGCCCTGACATCCTCCTGGATGCGTCGATCAGGCCGAACAGGTTGTCCATCGGCGGTCTGTATCGATTCTCCATATCCCCGCTGGTCGATCGCCAACACGGTGAATCCTTCTCTCCGGAGCGACTCGGCCACGTCGTCATACGATGATCGATCGCTGCGCCACTGATGCAGGCATACAATCGCAGGATTCTTCGTTCCTTCAGCACGATACAACGTACCGACGATGACAACGCCATCCGCCGTGGTGAAGCTGACCCGCTCGCTTTCCTGCGTGGCGGTGTTTCCCCTGTTCGCGACACCCGGTATGGGTGAATATCGATCGGCATCGGCGCGGACAGCCGCCGCCATGCCAAGCACAATAAAGATTCCCAGGATAATGACACGTTTCATATTTTTCGCATTCTCCTTAAGCATATTAAAATACCAAGGTTTCAACAATCAAACAAGTGGTTTCCGTAGACCAGCTTTCATCGGGAGAGAACGACCTATTGCCCGACGTACACGTCGCGTATCTTGTGTGCCAGTTCAGCGGCTGTACTGGTTCGCTCGCATGAAATCCAGGTAATCCTTTTATTTGCTCGGAACCATGTCATCTGTCTCTTTGCGTAATTCCGTGTACGGCGGGCAATCGTCTCGGCCAGTTCAGCCGGATCAAGTGACCCATCGAGCATGGAGACGATTTCCCTGTATCCAAGCGTGCTTTCCATGACTTGTCGCGATGCCGGCATGGTTTCCAGGAGACGGCGAACTTCATCAATCCACCCCTCCTCCACCATGTGACGCGTACGCTCGTCGATCCGGCGATACAGTTCTTCCCGCGACCAATGTAATCCACACCATACAGCGTCGAAACCGGACGGCTGCGTTCGTTCTCTTTGGAGCCTCGACATGGGAACACCCGTG
>JAADGX010000318.1:10102-15695 GCA_013152135.1 Chlorobiota bacterium | reverse complement strand
CCCTGCTGATATCTTCCGCGGCTCCCGGCGAACGCCGTATTTCCTCGTAATTCAGGGTGTGGGCGCTTGTGGACAACTCCTGCCTCCGGGAAAAGTAATCCGCTGTAACCGTTACTTCGCCCATTTCAAGCACGGCCTCCGCCATTTCGAATACGAGGCGGGTCTGGCGGCTTGGGGCCACGACAACGTCGGTCTTCACCTGCGTGACGTAACCGACCATGGATGCTTTTACAGTGTAGATTCCTGGGGGAACATTGCGGATGACGAAGGCGCCGTTTTCATCCGTGGCCGCGCCTTTCAATAATCCCACGATAATCACGTTCACCCCCAGCAGCGGCGAATGACTTTTCGCTTCCCTGACCACACCGGTGATCTCACCGACCGGTTTGTCATCCTGGGCGAATAATACCGGGTTGTAATTCAACGTTGCGGTTAGCGCCAGGAGAACGATACAGAGGACTTTTCCAGACATTTCAACCCGAGTGATAATAACAGCGCCGTGTGTCGGTATTCAACTGCTGCATTCACGGGAAAAGTAACCCTCTCAATGGTGCGGACAAAAAGGAATATTGAACATCTGACGTACTAACATCCGCCAGGGACAGTACCGACCGCCTGGGTCTTGTCCCTGCCAACGTGACCGGATTTGCTTAAGGTTTGATGAAAAATCTATTCCATAGGAGGCGGTGGTGGCGGCAAGTTAACACCGTCGCGAATAACCTTTGCACTTGGGAAAGTGAATGAATTCCAAGGTGGAATGTATGGCGCAAATGTCGAAGACACAAAACGTACGGAAACGTCACGAACAACCTTTACGAAATATGCGCGTCCGGGACGGAGCACGCCGCCGATGGGGAGAAAATACCCCAAGTAGGGATCGTATTCATACACAACCTGGATCGAGTTCTCGGGGACCTGCTCGATTGTTCCAAGCAACAGGGGACCGGCAGTCATTCCGATCAAGTTCCAACCTCCGAAGGCCGAGCGAAGAATCGCCTCCATCGTCCCCTGGAGCATGCCCTGTACCGTAACGCTGTCAGTCCGTTTGAATCGCACCCAGTAACCTATTCCAAACACCAATGACGTCGTGGATACATACCCTGAATCCTGGGCGTAGTAATATGCAGGCTCGTCCGCGTCCGGGAACAAGGCGGTCAGTTTGCTTGTCGATGGGACAAGGGGGAGAGAGATAAGGTTCCATCCTTTTTTGTATCGCAGAAGGGCGGCGCCACGCTTTGCCTTGGCAAGAAAGTTAAGCTGGATTTCATTTTTATTCAGCGGCTCAAGCGCGCGTGACGAAGGCGAGAAATCGTAGTACGGACTGACAGGTGTTACCGTATAATTGCCTTCCGGCAGGCCATCCTGCGAATAACTCCCGTCAGGATTCGTTGTGGTTTCGTTTGTCACTTCGCCCGTGACGGTGATCTTGACGTTCCCGATTCCCTTTTTACCATCGGAAACTCTACCCGCGATAGAATGCACCGGCTTGGTTGTTATGAGATACCGGACATTGATCGTTATTCCCGCGTTGACCGCGTTGCCGCCGACCGTGACCTGATCGTAATAGACCCCTTCCTGCATATCCGTGGTCGTCATGGAGACGTGAAAGGAATCAATGTTCGCGTTTCCAGTAGCGGGGGAAACCTCCATCCATCCCAGGCTCCCGGGGGTTGCGTCCCAAACGAGCGTCCCCCCGTTCGTGTTCTGGAGAAAGACTGTTTGTGAAGGTGGCAGGTTCCCATTCTGAAACGCGGTGAAAGATAAACTTTGCGGCCACACATACATTACAGGAATTGGCTCGACAATAGTAAATGATTTGTTGCTTTCATCCGATATAGGCGTAGGGCTTGGGGTTGTCACCTGGACCCGCGCGTTCTGAGTCTCCGGACCGGTTGCCACCCAGATATAAAAACCAAGTTTCGCGGCGACGGATGAAGCGATGATCTCATTATATGTCTTTCCACCATCACGTGACAATTTGAGGCGCACATCATGAAGACCTGTAGCGGTCCAATTTATCTTCACTGTTGTTCCAATATCATAGGTATTGCCACCGTTAGGAGTAATCAACCGGACCGTAGGCTGCGAGGGCAGATCAGAAGCGTTCAGGAAGTAGATGTACGAGGAACTGGCAAGTGTATGGTTCCCGTCGTTTGCTTTTCCTGAATAGTCAATGATATCACCGTCGAAGTGATAGGCACCGACCAAACCTGTTTGGGGACCGCCAAACTCCCGCCGATAATTATCCCTGATTTCGTCATCACTACGAGCTACACTCCAGAGGCGAACTTCGTCGATCGATCCGGAAAAGCCGTATCCACTGGCCTGTAGGTCTTCCGTATCGGATCTTCCGATCAAAAGCGCGTACTGGTTCGGTGAAGCATCCTTCGAATAGGTCTTGCTACCAGCAAATGTTCCGTTGATAAACAACGTTGCCGTGCGCTTTCCGCCGGAAAACCGGTAGCGGGCCGCAACATGTGTCCACGATCCAGACGAGATTTGAATCGAGCTTTCCAGGCCACTGTTGAAGTCCCCATTCGGAACGAAACGCACCTTCCTGTTACTCTTGTTCAAGCCGAGCCAGTACGACCAGGTTTTGCCGGACTGCGATCCTTTCTGTATAAAGGTTTGGTACGACGCATTTCCATTTTTCGAGGACGGTTTCACCCAGCATTCGAGCGTGAAATTCTGGACGAAAGAAATCGATGATGAATGCCGTATCTCGAAATAATCTTCATCGAACAGGTCACGTCCCGATCGATTCCGGAAAATGGCGCATATTCGTGAATAGTGAGGAGGGTCGGGAGCGCTACGATAGGTTCCGCTGCCGGAGAGGGATCCGCTGAATCGCCCGGCAATTCCAGTTGCGTTCCCGTTTAACCGCCAACCCGCCACGAGGGATCTCCCATATTTGCCGTAATAAACACCGTGAGGGATCTTGTACAACAAGCCGCTGGCAAAGTCGAAAGCAATGCTGCTGTTCCATATCCGCACCTCATCCAGGTGCCCTTGCCAGTAATAATCCGGAGATTTCCCCAAACGGTCAGCTCCGATCCGCAGGTCGGTGGTGTTATAACCGATGTACGTCTGTGGAATGGTGATGGAAATATCCAGCTTCCCGTTGATATAAAACCGGAGCGAATTCGTCCATACATCCAGGCTTACCGCCACGTGTGACCACTGGCCCGTTGGGATCGCCCCTTTGCCGTCATAACGCAAGTTCCCGTTCGGATAGAACCGGAGTCTTCCCTGCGAAGTCACGCCAAACCAGTAGCCCTTCTTCCAATCATTTCCCACGATCGTCATCTCCTTGGGAATAGTGGAAGGATAAACCCAGGCGTCGATACTCAAAGCCCCGTAGCTCCCAAGGTTTTCATTCAGCTCGTAAGCGTACGGAACCGACACGTACCCGGAACCGGTCACGGATAGAAATCGGTTCACACTTGAATACTGTGCTTTTCCGATCGAGATGACAAAACATAATAGGGTCAGCGTGATAATCAGGATACGCTTCATAGTTCTCTCCCGTAGGAAATAAGTATTTGAACTCTCCGTTATTCTATCCGGTCACTGGTTCGGCTGCGCATCTCCGCTTGTCATCGCGCAGCCGGTTTCAGTAACTCCTGCCTCATGGTCTCGACAGGATAACCATGCTCCGCGCCAGGATGTAGCGCCCCTGGCGCAAGCGATATGTATAGATACCTGATACCAGGTTCTGCGGGGCATAGCGAAGTATCTGACCACCCGGAACTTGCTTGATCAAAGGTGAAAGATCCGCGACTTCCCTTCCGAAGATATCAAAGACCTTGAGCGATACCTGCTCGCTAATGTCCCGCTGTCCGAGCTCAAGCTCGATCCAGGTTGCAGTACTCGCACTTCCGGTGGCGGAACCAAACGGATTCGGATAATTCTGCTTCAGGTTCATACCATTAGGCGCGGAAACTTCAGAGATGCCGACCGTCATTCGCAGGGTTACCGGTATATCAAGTCGAGCGGGATACACCGGAGAGCGCACCTCGAGCGTTGTATTGTACGTCCCGGCCGGCAACAAGCTGGTATTCACCCGCACGGTAACCGTCTGTTTTCCCGTACCTGATTGGGGAAGGACGTCGAGCCAGTTGGCGTCCTTCTGGATACTCCAACCCGCCTGGGAATCGCCGACAGGCGTGATCTCCACGGTTGTTGATGGAGGCGGCTGGCGGTTACTTGCATCCAGGAACAGTTCAACAGGATTCGCTTCAAAACGCAGTGGTTTGTAATTATACGTTATTTCAACCGTTGCTTGGCCCTGTGCGAACGACGTCGTGACTTCATCCATGGGCGTTACATCCTGCCCGTCAATCAACATTTTCGTCACGCGGGCCGGGAGCGGGGTCGCCCACCCGATGACCACCGACGATGCTCCAACCCCGGCCTGGTATGCTATTGTATAGACCTCCGTAAATGGATCAGATGTGCTCGCTACTGGCCTGAAATCCGACAACGAACCGAGGCCCAGGTCGGATTTCGCCGGTGTACTGATGACCCGTGTGTCGAAAATCTCGTTCGGAGGAGTCGGCGGTAATTCGGACTCCATGAACGATGGATCAATGCCGCGGGTTGCTCCTTCCATGATCCCAAGGAACAGGTGCTGAGACATCCCCTGGCCGTTACTTACTGTAAATGCCACGGTCACGCCACGTTGTTCTTGCGCGGTGACGGCCGTCCCGATTATCAGCATCAATATTATTGTGCTTGAAAGTTGTAGTGCTTTCATTGTTGTCTCCTCTTACTTGACGACCGAAAGAATCATGGATTGGGATTTTGTTCCCGATGTTAGCTGCACAACGTACAATCCAGGCAGCACGGGTTGACCAACGTCATTGCGGCCATCCCAGTAAACTGAATGCTTGCCGGTTGAAGCATTCAAAGAAATCAGGGTTCGTACCTTCCGCCCCAGGATATCATGAATTTCGATTTCCGTAAATCCCTGATACTCCAGCTCGTAAGGAATGTTCGTCCCAGACGAAACACGGAAGGGATTGGGGAAATTCTGGTTGAGAGCAAAACGGAGCGCTTCCGGCACGCGCGCCGAATACTGCAGACGAAGGCGGACGCCGTTCCGGACGTTGAGGGTCAGCGCCTGGTTGCTTCCTTCGGAGTACTCATACAGGATTTCTCCCTGGGAATCGAACAGCGTGCAACGGATGATCGCCCCGGGAACGCCATGAAATGCCAGTGTTATCTCCCCATTCCCCTGGATGAGTATTTCGTTCGTACCGGGAACGGCGTATCTCGTGCCCAGTTCCGTGCGGATATCCGGCAATCCCGTAGGTGGACGGAACGGCAACTGAAGAATGTCCGTGGCTTCAGCATCCATCGGCTCAGCGCTCAGGTACAGCGCTTGCAGGGTTCCATCATTCGAGGAGACGGTCAAGTATCCCGCAAGCGTGATTTCTTCGCTCAAACGCTGGTACGCCGTCTTCGAGACCAATCCGCCCGTGAAACCGCTTGTCTGCATTTTCAGACTTGCTCCCGGATCAAGCCGGACCCAGTAGCCCAGGCCGGGATCGATCGTTGTCGGCACCACGTATCCCGTCGATGCATCCCAACC
>JAADGX010000318.1:0-10006 GCA_013152135.1 Chlorobiota bacterium | reverse complement strand
ATACCCGACAACCCCGTCCAGGTGTGCGAGAGCATTTCGTTACCGTAAAACGTCGTGTACTCATCGGGGGTTTTCAGCCAGTATCCATCCCCGAATTCCATCTGGCCCGCAGATTCGTATTGCCCGGTGGACGTGTTAAACTCGTAAAGTTTCGTCGTGGGGTCCGGGTATAGCGAGCTTACCAGGGATGCATCCATGTTAACCGGCATTGAGACCATCTCCCAGTCGCCCGAATTCTGCCGCATGATCCGCGTCAGTTTCCCTTGATCATCGGGAACGGGGATCTTAACCTCGACCACCGTGGTGTCTTTTTTCCTATTCGGATCGTCGTTGTCGTTGACGATGACGATCTCACGGACCGGATCAGCATCCTTCCGGTTGCTGCACAGCTGGTAGACAAGCGTTCTGCCGTTCTGCTCGATGCTCGTGATTCTCGGTGGAACGTTCTCGCCTTGCGCATCCTTTTCATACACTTTGATATTGTAAGGATTGTAATATGGAAGGATCTCGCCGGTTGTTCTGTTCTTGACAAGGAGCTCGAACCTGATGCAGGGGAAATTCGATGGATCGATCCGCATCGTGGTGATATCTACTTCAGGTTCGTTGACCGGTGGTGGACACGTTTTCGATTTCACCTCGATCGTGAAGATGTATGTTCCCTCGCTTGTGAACGTATAATCATAGGCCGAATGCATATCGATCGAACCGGGGACACCAGCGATCTTCAGTGTTATGGAATAATCCGTGGAGAGTATTGGTGTATTCCAGCTCATCTTGACCGGAGCAGTGCCGCTGCCGGTCTGTACCCGTCCCTGGTAAATATGTGTTGACTTGACCGCGCGAATATCCGTGGTGCTCCCTTGGGACCCGGGAATGTTGATCCATCGGATATCGAACGTCCCGACGACAGGTATGGGTGGCAGATCCACCTGACCGGCTTCCAGGCCGTCTCCCGCTCCGGGCTGCATGCCATACTCAAGTGACACCTTGCCCTGGCGGGAATTTTCCAGAGTCAGGTTATCCTTCCACGGGATCATTTGTGCCGGGACACACGGTTTCTTGCGGAAGTACGCCTTGATCTTCTTACTCTTCCACAGTGTTACAGGCAAGGGATTCGTGACAGCGGTCGTATCCCATCCCCAACCAATGAAAACGTAATCCAGCGGGGCGCTTGCCTGCGCATTAACGACATCGCCGACGGGCGCGGTTATGCGACGCTGCACCGGTCCGCCTGGGCCATCGGGATTGACAATGACCAGTTCCGCCGTTCCTTTTTGAAGCCGCCGGGGAACGGGGTTGAACCTGTATTCACCCGGTTTAAGTTTTGGGTCAATCTGAAGAATGAACGGATTCTGATCCTGGTCGCCGAAATCGCCTTCGAAGTGATCGAATTCAAATCCAGGAGGCGGATCGTACAGGAGCGTGATTCGTCGCGGGTTCGCAACGTCAAGCCCTTTATCAAATAAATCGAACGGACCGTTACTAATGACCAGGCCGGGCAACGGTTTTTGTAGCACGAGCTTCAGACAATTATATTGCAAAGAAGAGTAACTTGGGGATTGTTGGTCACACGCTCTACCGTCATCTCGTACTCCCCAAAACCGAAAACCCCCTGTGTGCGATCGACCAGATCGTTGCTGATGGCACCGCTTATCCGGGGCTCGACTTTGATGAGATATTCGCCATCAGCAGCAATACGCAGGTGATAAGCTCCACCAACGTATGTCGCGTTGATATGACTTGTCGTCCCGGCACGTTGGGCGCGAAAGCGGGGTTTGAATTTGGACCCGTCCCTCACTCGTAAGATTAAATGTAATTTCTGCCCGAAAAACGTACTGGAAACGTTGATCACCGTGATACGATAGTAATCATTCTTGGGAACAAACCAGGTCCATTCACCTGCCCGAGGAATCATCGGACAGGCGGCTTTTATTGTATAAGCAACCATGCCCGGTCCCGACGAAGTCAGGACCTTGGGCGAAGAGAGGGTATTCGGCTCATAGCTGTCGTAACAAAACACCGTGTCTGCCGGCGTTTCCGGGCGCGTGATCACCGAAGCTGTACTCGAGGGAGTTCCCCGAATAGTGTTGAAGTAGCCGACGATACGGAACTTGTACATCCTATTCACTTGTATGGGCATATTGCCGCCGGATGACGTCGGGGTGGAAAAGATATGCGCACCCGTCCATTGACCGATGGACACGTGAAAAGGTCTGAGCGTCATATTATTTATATCGAGTCCTACCCAAGTGCCGGGTGTTCGTTCGAACTCAATCTTGGTGTCAGTCCTGGACATGTCGTACTTGTTACGCCATTTCAAGGCAATGGCGCGACCAGGAAGAGCTGCATTGCTGTTCGGAGCCAGCCAGGCGGACAGTGTCGCGTTCGCCGATTTGAAATCCGGTGGACTACTCGTAAATATCGCTCGTACTGTCACAACCGGATTCGCCTTTGTTGAAGTCCATGCGTAGGAGGGAAGTTCATTCGCATAGTTGGTAAACGTTGTCGTGGCGCCGTTTCTCCTGGTCACCCTCCACTTGTCGAAGTAGTACGTCGTGCCGGAGATATTCCTAGTGAGAGGGACTCGGACCTTTGCGCAATAATCATAGTCCACCGGTTGGCACATCGTTGTCGTATATGTACGGTTCCCTCCATCATCACATTGCTTGACTATCACTGGAATGTTCGCCGGAACAGTCATGAAACACCGAATCGGTGTCGCATTGGCTGCGCTTATCACCCCTGTATGAATGGGTTGTGCGATGCTGTGGCCACCGAGGTAGTTCGCCATCATCATTCCATCGGAGCCAGTCATGAACAACCCCGGACGCCCGCGTGCTGGTTGCTTCCGTTGGCAGTTGATGTTCCCGATACCCCGGTACGTCCAATTGAAACACCCGGCGCCGTCGGCATACTCATCCGGAGAACCCCATAGATGGCCTATCTCATGCGCAAAGACATTTCTCCGCGGCGCATCGAAAGGGTTATGTCCCGCTTGCCAGTACTGCGTGTCAAGCGCGAAGTACACACCCTCTCTTTCATTATCACATCCACCCCAGCATATAACTTCCGCGTGAGGCCAGATGGATTCACTCCCGCTGCCTTTATAGGCAATGAATCCGGAAATAGCTTCGTCCGTACCTAACGTGGTGCGAATATAGTTATTGTAGGGCCAGCACCATTTAACAGCCGTACGAGCCCAACCCCAAGTAGGCCTAGTACCGGACCATAACCTCCCGATCACCGTGGGAACGAAAGAATCCTCTCCCACCGCCGTAGGCTCGCCCGTTATCTGTGTAGCGGAATGCGTTCTGCCATATAAGCGCCATAATCCAGACGACGTCTTTCCAAATTTCGCGGCGAAGGACGTCCAATACGACATTCCAACGATGTAAAAAATCTTGTACCGGAGGTACACCGTGGAATTCCAGTTCCAGGTTCCCGTTCCGGATTTGCTCTCCAGGAAAAAGCTCGTATGAGCTATTAACCCAAGCGGCCTCGTAGCGCGAAAGATTTTCGCCCCCGGTCCTCCCTGGATCTCTGCTTTGGACTTCATATCTTGTATATCGGATTCCGAAAGCACATTCACACCGACACAGTTCGGCGGCGGCATATTCTCCTCCAGAAGACGGAGTTCCCATTCTCGTTCCTTGATGCGTTGGATATCTTCCGGGGTTTTCTTCCGTTTGATGAAGTCAAGAAAATCAACCAGGGTCTCATCGGCTTCCGAGGTCTCGCTCATAACGGAATTCCGGTACACCGTCTTCGCCCGGAATTCGGACGCGGTGTACGAAATGGACAGCACGCGGATATCTCCCGTCGCCGTTTCCAATCGCGTCGATAAAACGTTGTCGTACGATTCACGGGGCACCCACCCCACCATCCGCTGCGGCGACGTAATCACCGCGATCAACGCTCCACGTCTCGTAAGCTCCATCCAGAAATCACGAACCTCCATGAATGAAGAACCGGAGGTTTCGATTATGGCCATATCCCTGTAATGCGCTTCTTCACCGTACGTCGCCAGATCCGGTGGAACGTACGTGGGACTTGGCAGGAGATCCTGGGACTGGGAAGAAAAACTCAGGACAATGGACAGGATAACTGTAACAAGTAGCAATCGTCTGTACATAGTGTACCTCAGTGGTTGTATGATGACGGTTCTGAATTATTTACGTGGGAAAAGAAGATGATAAATGTCGCTATGGTTCCAGCCGTTGATATTCGCGAAGACCGTAAGGCATCCTTTCAAAAGCAGGCGATGTTGCGATGACTTTGACCATGGAACAAGTAAATAAATATGCATAAGGATGAGCAAGCATCCGTTTGGAAATTGAGTAACCTTCCTTTGAACAAGAACCACTCTCGTGGTTCCAAGTTCGTACACACTTCGTTCGATTATCAATTAGGAGAGTACGGATTCTAAACACGATTGTCAAGTATTAAATTCTTTTTCTGACGAATTTTAATAAATGTTTTTTATAATAAAGAGAAAGAATAAAAGAAATGCGGCCAAAGCGCATCCCGAGAGAGATAGGATCGCCCCAGTCGCTGCGCACCATGCCCAGTGTGCCATAAAAAACGGGGCCCCGGATGAACCGGAGCCCCGCACAACGCTGTAATCCTGGAATTTACCAGGTTTCCGGGTTCTGCAAGTACTCGTGGATAGCCTTCGCTGCGGTTCTTCCAGCACCCATCGCGAGAATAACTGTCGCGCCTCCCGTGACAATGTCACCGCCTGCAAAGACGCCTTTCTTGTTCGTTTTCATCGTATCGCCGTCCACCACGATATTCCCCCACTTATTCACGGCAAGATCCGGCGTCGTCCGGTGAATGATCGGGTTCGAGCCATTGCCGATTGCAACCACGACGACGCTGACCGGCATTTCCTCCACCGCGCCTTCGATGGGAACCGGCCGTCTGCGCCCCGAGTCGTCAGGCTCGCCGAGCTCCATCTTCTGAAGAACCATGGAGGTCAACCAGCCGTTCTCGTCGCCCTTCAGTTCCAGTGGCGAATGCAACAGCATGAACTCGACTCCTTCTTCCTTCGCGTGATGAATTTCCTCGATGCGGGCCGGCATCTCCGCTTCCGAACGGCGATACACGATAACCGCCCGTGAGGCGCCGAGCCGGAGAGCGGTCCGCACGGCATCCATGGCCGTATTTCCCCCACCGATCACCGCCACGTTTTTTCCGTGAACATCGATCATCGGAGTATCGTACTTCGGGAAATCATACGCCTTCATCAAGTTGACGCGCGTAAGAAACTCGTTCGCCGAATACACGCCGATCAGGTGTTCCCCCGGAATGTTCATAAAGTACGGCAACCCGGCGCCCACGCCCAGGAACACCGCATCAAAACGTTCCAGCAATTCATCAACCGTTTCGGTCATTCCTACCACGTAGTTCGTTTGAAACTTCACGCCGAGCGCCTCCAGGCCTTCCACTTCCGCCTTCACGATGGATTTCGGAAGACGGAATTCCGGAATGCCATACACGAGCACACCACCGATTTCATGGAGAGCTTCCAACACGGTGACGTCGTATCCCCACTGGACGAGGTCGCCGGCGCAGCTCAGTCCGGCAGGGCCACCACCAACAATCGCGATTTTTTTCCCTCTCGGTTCCGCGACTTTCGGCGCCTGGATGCCGAGGTTGACGCGCTCCCAATCGGCGGCGAACCGCTCCAAGCGTCCGATGGCCACCGGTTCGTTCTTCTTTCCAACCACGCACTTGATTTCGCACTGCTCCTCCTGGGGACACACACGACCGCAAATCGCCGGAAGCGAGTTGTCTTCCTTGAGCTTTGCCGCTGCGCCGGCAAAATCGCCCTCGGCGATCATCTCGATGAATTCCGGGATCTTCACCTCGACCGGACAACCGGCGATGCAGAGCGGTTTCGGACACCGGATACATCGCTCCGCTTCCATCCTTGCCAGTTCTTCCGTCAGGCCGAGGTTGACTTCCTCGAAGTTCCGGCTCCGGGCTTTCGCATCCTGCTCCGGCATCGGCTGCCGCGGGATGGCCATGCGTTCCTTATTTGTCAACTCAGGCATGGGCCACCTCCTTTGCCGCCTTTTGATCGGCCACTGCCTCGTCTATCTTCTTATCCAGCTTGCACTCATGAAACGACTCAAGCGCCTTTTTCTCTTGCAAGATGTACGTCCTGTTCCTGCTTGTCAGCACGTCGAAATCCACCTTGTGCGCATCGAACTCGGGGCCGTCAACGCAAACAAATACGGCCTCGCCGTCGACGATCGCCCGGCATCCACCACACATCCCCGTTCCATCCACCATGATCGGGTTCAGGCTTACAACCGTCTTGATACCGTGCGGGCGTGTTACTTCCGCCACCGCCTTCATCATGGGGATCGGACCGATGGCAAGCACGAAATCAATCTTCTTCCCCTCGTCGAGGAGCCCTTGCAGCTTGTCCGTCACAAAACCGTGAAAACCGTACGAACCATCGTCGGTAGTGGGATACACCTCGTCGCATATTTCCTTCATTTCATTTTCGAGGATAACATATTCCTTCGATCGTCCTCCGATGATACTGATGACGTGATTCCCGGCTTCCTTCAAAGCTACGGCGGTGGGATACGCGATGGCCGTTCCCACTCCTCCCCCGATACTGACCGCGGTGCCGAAGTTCTCGACGTGGGAAGGTTTTCCCAGCGGACCGACGATATCACGTATCGAGTCCCCCGCTTCGAGCGTGTTGAGTTGTTTGGTTGTTTTTCCAATTCCCTGCACGATGATGTTAATGGTGCCTTGCTCTGCATCGGAATCGGCGATAGTCAGGGGAATGCGTTCCCCGAATTCGTTCACGCGAAGGATGATGAACTGCCCAGCCTTGCGCTTGCGAGCGATGTGAGGCGCTTCAATCCGGAAGAATTTTACATCCGGTGCCAGAAATTTCGCCTCGATAATTTTATTCATTCCTTTTCTCCTACGGGTTTTACTCAATGAGTCTGATCGACAACGATCACGAGCACAGTACAAAATTAATCATGTTAACGACATCTTACTACACTGAATCAGGAAAATTCGATTTGGATTTTTCGAAATAACACGAGGGCTATCGGAAAGGGGGAAACCGTCAAGGATATCGTCCGGGATGCGAAAAGCACCAACATGGCGTATACGAGAGGAACAACGTCAACTGCGTTTTCAATCGCGCCCGCGCCTGGCGATGATCAAGGTGGCGATCATAACGACAATGTAAAGTGGAATAAGCTTGGACAGCATCGCCTTGTTTTCTACAAAGTAGATCGTGCCGATAATCAGCATCATCCAAAGAATGACAAGGGCTATCTCGAATTTCGTACTCATCACCAATTTCCTGATAATTGACATTATCGATTCCTGTTTCTCGGTACACCCTGGCAAGTGAGATTCCGCAACCTGGAAGAGATGCTCCTCTGCGCACGCTTGCAGCGATGCCACTGCCACACGGTTTCCGCGTACCGGCTTTCCGTTTCGCACCGCGAAATCGAACTCAGCAGCGCGGGACATGGCAAACGATCTCCCGCCAGCAAAAAGGCAATGGCGGAAAAACGGGGCGGCGTGTATTTTACACTTTGGAATCATGCAACATCAAAATACAGAAAAGTGGAGAAATGGATCTATGTCAATCGCACCGCTATTCAAGCAACCCGGCCTGACCGCCGACCAAATACGCAACTTCGCTTTTTCGTGGAGAGCGAGCAGGGTACTCCTGACGGCCTGCGAACTTGACGTGTTTACGATTCTCGGCGAGTCGTGGAAACAGTCAACAGAAGTCGCCGAATCCCTTGAGGCCGATCCCCGAGCCACCGACCGGCTTATGAACGCGCTTGCCGGAATGGGAGTCCTGGTGAAAAAGGACGGCTCGTTCGCGAACACCGAAGCGGCCCTGCGATTCCTCGTCAGGGGGTCGGACGGTTATATCCATTCGCTGGATCACGTCGCAAACCTGTGGAAGAGTTGGAGCACGCTTACGGATGCCGTCAGGCAAGGGTCGCGCGTCCTCGAATCGCCGGGCATCAAGTGGGATACCCAGTCACTTCACGCGTTCATTGCCGGGATGCACGACCGGGCGCGTGACACCGCCGACGAAACCATCCTGAGTCTTGACCTGACCGATGTCTCCCGCGTGCTCGACGTCGGGGGAGGTTCGGGCGTGTATTCAATGGCAATGGCGCGCGCGAAAGAAGATTTGCGAGCCACGGTTTTCGACTTGCCCCACGTCGTTCCCATCACGGAGCAGTACATTCGAAAGAGCGGGTTTTCAGAACGCATCGATACGCTGGCGGGCGATTACAACGTCGATGATTTCGGAAACGGCTACGACATGGTTTTCCTTTCCGCCGTCGTTCTCATCAATTCGCCGGAAGCGAACCGGAAACTCATCGGAAAATGCGCCGGGGCGTTGAAGCCTGGCGGGCAGGTTGTCGTGCAGGACTACATACTGGACGAAGACCGCACGGCGCCGCTTCACGCCACGTTGTACGCATTGAACATGCTCGTGGTAACGCGCGCGGGCGATACGTACACCGAACAGGAAGTACGGTCGTGGATGGAAGAGGCGGGACTGAGGCGCATCACGAGAACGGACACGCGTTTCGGCGTGAGCCAGATCACGGGATGGAATGCGGAATGAGATGTCCGCGGAAGCGTTTCGCAAAGGAATCTATTTCATAATCACCAGCGGCAACGACCAGTCCGATGTCAGCGACTTGAAGTGCACGTAATACATTCCGGGCACGAGCGCGGGCATCGCGATTGTTTCCAGGTAGGAACCCGGTGCCGATTGCCCCCGCATGAGTGTCGTTACCGTCCTCCATGCAGGATCGTGAAGAGTGATGCTGAAATCAATGTCAGAACCATGAATCGACCTCCCCGCGCCATCCGATGCACGGATCGTATAAGCAATATTGATAGCTTCACCTGACAACACGGGGTTGGGATAGATAACACGAAATGCTTCCGGAGCGATGAAATATCCATCCCTGGCAACAAGAATGTTCTTTCCGAATTCCACTTTCCAGGAAACGGTGCCTGAATAGGAACTGAGGAGCCGAACCGACGCGGAATTTGTTTGTTCATTCTCAATCACTTTAACGAGAACCTGGCCCTGGCTGTTTTCCACGTCCGCGCTGACGACGTAAAAGTTCGAGGACTGCATGCTCTTCCATGCAAAGTGAAGCACGTAGGGCTCCCCTGCAATGACCTCACTTATCCCCGTGAACGTCAACGACGTCGAGTCGTAATTCAGTTCTTTGAGATCCACCCATCCCTGCGTAATGTGCCGGTTTGTCGAAATGAGCCGGGGCCCGTTTTCGACGGGGACAAAAGATAAAACCCGGCAACTCGATTGCGGGAGCGTCAAGTCTATTTTATTGCGGACAATTCCAAGGTACGCCTGGTTCCAATAATCGAATACATAGTATTCGCTCTTTTCAAGGCCGAGCTGCTCAAGGGTCACGGTGATATATATTTTGTCCTTATACGGCCACAGACTTGGATGGTACCAGTTGAAAAACCCGACCACGTCGTAATTTCTTCCGAGATGATTGATTTTCAAGTCGATAACATGTTTCATGCGTTCGCTCTTAAACAGGTCGAACGGCTTTACTGGCGTTGTCGGCAGCACGCGGCGCAGAACGTCCACTCGATCCGGAGTCAGGTCAACCGCCCGGTCTCCGATGATAATCGGTACGCCGGTAAGACCGAACATGGAGGCCATGAAACGCGCCTGGTCGATCGTGAAGGGCTCCTTCACCATGATCGCATCCGGATCAACATACCAGACGATAGCGTTCTGGTAGAGGTGCTTCATCAAACCGTTGTACTGTATGCCAGCGTCATACCACTGGTGTGCAATATCCCACGTGACGCGGTTACTGGTCAGAACATCAACCGCGTTGTACTGCGCTTTCCCGATGAGCCCGTCAATTGCTCCGTAGGTCTGCCAGCTCGCACTGATGTACATATCAGGTCCCGTTCCCCTGCGCAACGCTATGAG
>JAADGX010000165.1 GCA_013152135.1 Chlorobiota bacterium | reverse complement strand
TCCCCGTCCTGGAGCGACGCGATGACGATCGTGGCCTCCCAGGGAGCCGCCGTCAGCTCGCGGGTAAGAGCGCCGTTGTCGATGGAGAGCGTGACCTTGGTGACGCCCACGTTATCCGACGCCGAAAGCTTCACGATCAATGTATCGGCAAAAGTTTCGTTCGAAGACGGCGAAACGATGGACAGTGTCGGCGCCTCGGTGTCTTCGACGGGCGTCACGGGCGGTTCGGAATCATCCGAACACCCAAAGAACAGCATGCCTGCGAGAACAACGGTGATGAGTTCCCTCGGGATCGTCAATCGCATAAAACAACTCCTTGTCTTTTTACAGTATCGCCGCGCGCTGCAAATGACGCGCGTGCCTGGTTACGGAATAATACACGGCCTGAACGGGAAAGATGTATCTCTCTCCTGTTCCTCCCTGCTGTGCTGCGTATGTTATGTATCACGGTGAAAAAAACGTCAAGATGAACTGAACAATCTAGGTGCAATGTGCTGAAAACCGCCAGAATACGCAAGCTTCCACCGCGGACCGTGGGCGGGATACCGGGCGCACGCGCCCGGCGGACTTCAGTCCCCGCGTTCGATAATAACGGTAGCCGTCACGTGGTCGCTGGCCTGGGAAATGGAAAGCAGGACGTTCCGTCCCCTGACCTGCTCCAGGAGTTCGTTGTGAAGCCGGAAGAACGGTTTTCCCTGGTCGTCCTTCATCACTTCGGCGTCGCGCCAGCGGAATCTTCCCGTCCATCCCGTGCCCAGCGCCTTGGAAAGAGCCTCCTTGGCCGCGAACCGGGCCGCCAGGTGGTGGTACGGCCGCGCCCGCCCGAAACAGTAGTCCTGTTCCTGCCTGGTGAATACCCTGTCCAGGAATCGCTGCCGGTACTGGTCGGCCAGGCGATGGACGCGTTCCACTTCCTCGATATCCACACCGAGCCCGACGATCATTGCGCTCCGTCCTCGTCGTCGGAAGGGCCGGGAAGGATATCGAGCAACTGCCGGATGTCCGTCAACTCGTAATCGGCGTTCGCCTGCTCGGTTTCGAACGTGTCGCCGTAGCGCGCGAAGGCGGTTTTCATGCCGACTTTCGCGGCGCCCACGATGTCGCGGTCCGCCCAATCGCCCACCATGAGCGAATGCTCGGGCTCGACCCCGAGCAGGGAAAGGATCTTCCGGAACGGCTCCGGGCTGGGCTTGCGCACGCCGCTGTCTTCGAACGTCACGACGGCGTCGAAGACGTGGTGGAGCTGGAGGTAACACAGGCGCAGCCACGCTTCGAGCTGTGGAGCGTCGGAAACGATCCCGAGCTTGTATCCCCTCTTTGCGAGTTCGTACAGCGTCAGGTGCACGTGGGGGTACGGCACGAGCGCCGCTTCCCGCGCGCGGCGGTAGCCGATGATGCCCGCGGCCAGGATTTTATAATCGACCTCGCCCAGCATCCGCGTCAGCAACGTGTTGAATACCCGCTGGTACTCGATTCCTTCCTGGCGGTAAATCTCGTCGATGCGGCCTTTCACTTCTTCGAAACTCCCGGGCAGCCCCGCGTCCACCATGGCCCGTACGGCCGCCTCGACAGCGCGGTCTTTCATGGCCATGAAGTCCACCAGGGTATTGTCAAGATCGAAAACGACTGCGCGAATCATGATTCCTCAAAGTATTAAATTTCTATCACAAGACCATCGTACGCGAAAGCAATGTTTTCCGGCAACAGCTCCGCGTCGCGGGCGTGGAGCACGTCGTGCGTCATGTGGGTGAGAAAGGTGGAGCGCGCGCCGATCCGTTCCGCGGCGCGTATCGCTTCCCCGANCGGCAGGTGGCGCAACGCGTTCAACACGAGCACTTTCAACCCGCGCAGCGCCTCGTATGATTCCTCGGGTATCCGGCTGACGTCCGTCACGTAGGCGAAATCCCCGATGCGGTAGGCGAAGATTTCCAGGCGGCCGTGCAGGACCGGGATCGCCCGCACCACCGTTCCGCCAGGCGTGAATTCGCCGGGCGCCACCTCGTGCAGCGCGACAACCGGGACGCCGCCGCCCTTCTGAACATCTTCGTCGAAAGCATAGCGGAACGATACACGGATCTCGTCCAGTGTCGATTTCAAGCCATAGCATTCGACCGGTCCATCCTGGAGATGATTGAACTGGCGCAGATCGTCGAATCCACCGATGTGATCGAAGTGGTGGTGGGTGTACAGCACCGCGTCGAGCCGCTCCGGGCGGGAGCGCAGCATCTGCTGCCGGAAATCCGACGAGGTATCGACCAGGAACGTCTTTCCTTCGGTCTCGATCAGGATCGACGGGCGGAGGCGGTTGTCCCGCGGGTCGGACGAGCGGCAGGTCGCGCACGAACAGCCGATGACCGGGACTCCCTGGGACGTGCCCGAGCCCAGAATTGTGCATCGCAGGTTCACGCGGTCGACCGGGCCATTTCCTCTTCGATGAATTCGCGCACGGCGGGCTTCATGAACACGCCCTCGACGCCGATCTCGCCCAACGCCCGCGCCAGCACCGACGCCCTCTTCTCGATCGGAAAGCGTTTATTGATCACGATGAGGCGGCGGTCGCGCAGAATGCAGGCGCCACCCTCAAAATCGCCGCGCTCGAACAGCACGTCGAATTCCAGGGACTGGCACACCTGGCGCAGTTCCTCGAGCATGAGTTCCTTGGCTTTGTTCTTTTTCATTGCGTCTCACGGGTTTCAACGGATTCGGTTTTCCGCAGCGGTTTCCAGATCACCAGCACCAGGGCGGAAAAGTAACTCAACAACGCGATTACCGGCAAGCCGCCGAGGGCGCCGATACGGTGCGCCAGCGTCTTTCGCAGGTCCCCGCTGTAACGGGTATACTCCTGCAGGCCTTTTTCGTGTATGACCGACATGGCGCTCCGCCAGTCCAGGATGAAATCCACGTCGAGGTACGCCGTGAATATCTCCACCGGCACGAACATGAAAAACAGGATCAGCGCGGCCATCAACCAGCCGTTGTCTTTCAGGCGGATCTTCATGCTTTTCACAATACCGATGACCGACGCCAGGAACACGAAATAGCTGATAACGATGATCGTCGAGCTGCTGGCGAGGAGCTGAAAAAGCACCCGTTCCTTGTCCGGGGAAATATCCGGCAGGTAGTCCAGCGTATTGGCGACGAAAAATTCGTTGGCGATGAGAGCGCGGTACACGATCCCGCCAAACCACAGTATGCCCGAAAAAACCAGGAGAGTCAGGAAGATCTTCGAGGTCCGGGGCAGGCGTTCCGGGGCAGTCATCAGAGGATATACCGGCTGAGGTCGCGGTTCTTCACGAGGTCATCCAGCTTCGCTTCCACCATCTCGGCATCCACGACGATCCGGTCCGTGGCGAGAGCGTCCGGGGCCTCGAAGAGGACGTCTTCGAGCAGCGTCGTCAGGATGGTGTGGAGGCGGCGGGCGCCGATGTTTTCAACATCCTCGTTCACTTGGAAGGCGATACGGGCGACGGCGGCGATGGCATCGTCGGTGAACTCGATGGCCACGCCTTCCGATTCCAGGAGCGCCTTGTACTGCTTGATGAGGGCGTTCTGCGGAAGGGTGAGGATCTTCACGAAATCCTCCTCGCTCAGGCTCCTCAACTCGACCCGGATGGGGAACCGCCCCTGCAGCTCCGGAATCAGGTCCGAAGGCTTGCTGACGTGGAACGCGCCGGAGGCGATGAAGAGAATGTGATCCGTGCACACGTGGCCGTACTTGGTGGCGACGGTCGAGCCCTCGACGATGGGCAGCAAGTCGCGCTGGACCCCTTCGCGGGAAACGTCCGGTCCGGACGTGGAATCGGTGCCCGCGACCTTGTCGATTTCATCGAGGAACACGATTCCGCTGTTCTCGACCCTGTGGATGGCTTCCTTCACGACGGCGTCCATGTCGATGAGCTTCTGCGCCTCTTCCTGCACCAGGATCTCGCGGGCTTCCGCAATCGAGACTTTCCGGTGCTTGCGTTTTTTCGGCATCATGTTCGACAGGAGGTCCTGGAGATTGATCCCGAGGTCTTCCATTCCCATGGGACCGAACACGCCGAGCGCGGCGTTTCCCTTGACCGATATTTCAAGATCGACTTTCCGGTGGTCGAGCTTTCCGGCGCGGAGCTGCTCGCGGAGTTTTTCCCGCGTCTGGTTCCGCATTTCCTCGCCCTCGACGCTCTCCTCGGCGATACCCGGCGACCGGGGAAGCAGGAGGTCGAGGATGCGTTCTTCCGCCTGCACTTCCGCCTTGCCCTGCACCTCGATTTCCTTTTCCGCCTTCACCATGTTCACCGCCATTTCGGTGAGGTCGCGGATCATGGATTCCACGTCGCGCCCCACGTAGCCGACCTCGGTGAACTTCGAGGCTTCCACCTTGATGAATGGCGACCCGACCAGCTTGGCCAGCCGTCGGGCGATTTCCGTTTTCCCCACGCCCGTCGGGCCGATGAGGATGATATTGTTCGGCATGATTTCTTCGCGCATGGCGTCCGGCACCTGTTGCCGGCGCCACCGGTTCCGCAGGGCGATGGCGACGGATTTCTTGGCCTCGTCCTGCCCGATGATGTATTGGTCCAGCGCCTTGACGATCTGGGTTGGGGTCAAGGCCGGCGCGGATGACTTTACGACGGCCCGTTCGATGACAGACATGTGGCTACAACTCTTCGATTGTGAAATGATGATTCGTGTAAATACAGATATCCGCCGCGGTGGACAGCGCTTCCTCGACGATCCGGGACAAGGACAGATCGGTGTGCTTCCGCAGCATCCGCGCGGCGGCGAGCGCGTAACTCCCGCCCGATCCGATGGCCACGATGCCGTCGTCAGGCTCGATCACGTCGCCGGTGCCCGAGATGACCAGCGCCTGCTCCACCGTGACTACCGCCAGCAAGGCTTCGAGCCTGCGCAGGTACTTGTCGGTCCGCCACAGTTTGGCCAGCTCGACCGCGGCGCGTTCGAGGTTTCCGTGGTATTGTTCCAGCTTCTCCTCGAAGCGTTCGAACAACGTGAAGGCGTCCGCCGCCGCTCCCGCGAACCCGGCAATGACCGTACCCTTGTATAAACGTCGGATTTTGTTGGATTTCCGTTTCATGACCGTATTGCCCACGGTGACCTGGCCATCACCGCCCAGGGCGGCATGTCCCTCGTGAACAATACCGATAACGGTTGTGCTTCGTACCTTCATCGGAACTCTCATTCAGTTTTCGGATGGGCGGCGCTGCAACGTGCGCGCGCCGCGATTATAATGACTTGCGTAGTCGGGCTACGGGGATTTTTTCCAGTTCACGATACTTTGCGACCGTGCGCCGGGCGATCTGGAAGCCCATGTCGTTGAGCATCTTGCGCAGCTTGTCGTCGCTGAGCGGGTGGCGCGGGTCTTCTTTTTCTATGAGTTCCCGCAGGATCCTGCGGACTTCCTTGTTCGATACTTCTTCGCCGCTGTCCGTTTTGATACCCTCGCTGAAGAAATACCGCAATTCGTAGACGCCGAAATCCGTCTGCACGTACTTCCCGTTCACGACCCGCGAGATCGTGGAGATATCGAGGCTCACGATATCCGCGATGTCCTTGTAAATCATGGGTTTCAGGTGACCGGGCCCCTTGAAGAAGAAATCCTTCTGCTTGTGCGCGATGGTCGTCATCACGCGCAACATGGTTTCCCGCCTCTGCTGGATCGACTGGATGAACCAGCGGGCGCTCTCGAGCTTTTGCTTGACGAACAGGCGTGCGCGCCGGGTTTCGGGCGTACGCGCGCGGTTTTTCAACAATTCCTTGTAGGCATAGTTCACCCGCAGGGAAGGAATGTCGCGGTCGTTGAGCGTCACGACCAGTTCACCGTCCCGGACGGTCACGAAAAAATCAGGCGTGAGGTAATTCGTGCCGCTGGTGATGTTCCCTTCGCCGGGTTTCGGATTGAGGTTATGCTGGATGAACTTGAGGGCGTTTTTCAGGCGTTCCCGGGAGATGTGCAGTTCTTTTTCAATCTGGTCGTAGTGCTTTTTGATGAAATGATCAAACGTCTTTTGAATGATCTCCTTGGCGTGCAGGCTCTCGATGGTATGATCCTGGATCTGGTTCAGTTGGATCAAGAGACATTCGCGCAAATCGCGGGCGGCGATGCCGGGCGGATCGAACTGCTGGATCGCTTTCAGGACTTTCTCGGCATCTTCCAGCGACAATTCGTATCCGTACGTCAAGTTCACGTCATCGACGATTTCCTCCAGCGAGCGACGCAGGTAACCGTCTTCTTCCAGGTTCCCGATGATCTCGAGACCCAGGTTATACAAATGATCTTCGAGATACAGCATGCGAAGCTGATCTTCGAGCTTCTCGGAGAGCGTGACCATCGCCGGAGTGGGGAAATCGTGATCCTCGTCGTCGTCCGACCATTTTTTCGTCGTACCGATATCCGAGTTCTCGATAAAATCCTGCCAACTGTATTCTTCCTCGGGATGCTCCTGGATCTCCTTCTCCACGAAATCCTCGGAATTCGACTTGCCGTTCGACCCCAGTTCGATTTCTTCGGCAGGGAGAGCTTCGTCCTCCTCGGAGAGCAATTCCTGGAGCAATTCCTGTTCTTCCTCCTGCTCCGTTCCTTCTTCCAGAAGCGGATTCATTTCCAGTTCGTCCTTGATCCGCTGTTCAAGCGCCATGACGGGCAGTTGAAGAATCTTCAGGTACTGTACCTGGGCCGGTGACAGCTTCTGGACTTGTTTTTGCGTTTGCGAAAGCTGTAACATAGCTACTCCTTTTGATCCTGGTCAGTAAACATACCAGTCGGCGTAGGCAGTTTATCTATCAGATCACGATACCACCGCTCTCCGTACGCACGTTTGAGCGGCAACTCCAAAAAAGAAATGACGTTGACATTCTCCCTGGCTCCACGGTCCAGGGCGGGAAGGCACTCGGGGAAGGCTTCGAAAACCAGTCGCGTGCCGCCGTGCGATTGCTGTGCGCGGATGGGAAAGAGATGGCAGGAAATAGGCTTTTCCCAGTCGATTTCTCCGTTCCGGTGCGCTTTTTGAATGGCGCAATACGCGATATCGCCTTCGAAACACGCGAAAACACACGCCCGCCGATTGTAGCACCGGATCGTGCGCTCACCGAACCGCCCTTCAACCAATCCGTGCAATTCCGCGACCGCCACGTGGTTTTCCGGAAGATATTTCTTCACGACGGGATACACCTCGTGCAACAACGCGGCCTCGCGCTCCGTGACCGGGGCTCCCGAGCCGCCCGGAAACGTGCAACACGCACCCTTGCATTTTTCGATGTCACACATGAATTGAATACTGGCCAGTTTTGCTTCGATTTGAATGTCGTTCACTTTCATATTCCAATCAGAACACTCGTTCCGGGAATTTAAAGTAAATAATACACGCCTCTCCCGCAATGAAAGAATGAAATTCAGGTACAATATTTGCAAAGCCTTCTCCCTATTACTACATTTCAGCGAAAAACAAGCAAAATCCATGAATACGCTTTGAAGGGTCTCATGGCAGGAACTCTCGAACACGCACTGTTCACCTTTTCCAGGCTCTCTTTTCGGTCACACGCCATCACTGCCGCGACGTTATGACGGACCGATTCGATCTCATTCGTTTTTCCCTTTTGCCGCGCGTCGGGGGGATGCGCGCGCGCAATCTCCTGCGCCACTTTCGATCCTTCTCGGAACTGACGAAGGCCGGCGGCATCGACCTGCTCAAGGTCGAAGGGATCGATAAAACACTTGCCGCTGTAATTCGCGAAGCCGTGTCGGACGAGGATTTCCTTCGCGACGTGGAAAAAGAAATCGCCAGGACGAAGAAAATCCTGGAGAAGAAGGACGTTCAATTCGTCACGTATCTCGATAACGATTACCCCGAACCGCTTCGCCGGATTTATGACGCTCCCCTGTATCTCTTTATCTCCGGGAAGTTACCCGCCCCCGGTCAGCCCGCTATCGCCGTGGTCGGGACCCGTTCAGCCAGCACCTACGGGAAAAAAGCCTGCCGGAGAATCACGCGCGATCTCGTTGCCGCGGGCGTTGCCATCATAAGCGGACTTGCGCGGGGAATCGACACCGTGGCGCACCGCACCGCCCTCGAGCACGATGGCGTCACGTGCGCGGTGCTGGGAAGCGGCCTCGACAACATCTACCCCGGCGAGAACCGCACCCTGGCCCAGGACATGACGGCCCGTGGCGCGGTGCTGACGGAACAACCATTCGGGGCAAAACCCGACGCCGTGAATTTCCCCAGGCGCAACCGGATCATCAGCGGCCTCAGCATGGGCGTCCTGGTCATCGAATCCGCCGAAAAAGGCGGCGCCCTGCTGACTGCGCAGTTCGCCCTCGACCAGGGCAAGGATGTCTTCGCCGTTCCCGGCTCCATCTTCGATACCCGGTCCTCGGGCACCAACAAGCTGATCCAGTCGGGGAGCGCCAAGCTCGTTCGCGACGCCGAGGACATCCTGGCGGAATTGCCCCTCGCCTCCCGGTCGCGCAAGCCGAAACTGCCGCCGCCCCAGCTTTCGCTCCAGGAGGAGCAGATACTCTCGTATCTCGACTCCGAGCCTGTCCACATCGATGCCCTCGCCCAAAAAACGGGCAGCGCGCCCACCGACCTCCTGGTCACGCTGCTCCAGATGGAATTCAAGGGCCTCGCGCGGCAGTTGCCGGGAAAATACTTCGTGAAGGAAGCAGGCCCATGACAGGGCTTTTCCCCGGCCGGCGACGCGCTTTTTCCTTTTTCCGTTTGACTTTTTCCCGGTTATTGCCAGTCCCATGATAGAACTCCTCCACGGCCAGCGTCCCGTTCCGATCGACAAGCAATCGGAAGCCTCCCTTTTCGGCATCGATCCGGAAGAGTACATCATTGGTGCGTGGATGCCCCAACCGCCCGGGTCGCGGGTCATGGTCTATCAAAAAATCGACGGCGAGCTCGTGGAACGGCTCGATCCGGTCACGTTCTACTTCCATCTTTCCGATCGCGACCTGCTCGAAGGGTATCCGGGCGACCACGTCGTGACCGAACTTGAAGGGAAAGGAGCGTTCCGGTACCGGGTCATGTTCGATTCGCTTTCGGGAATGTGGAACGCCGTACGGCACGCCAACCGGCGCATCCAGGCGCTTCCCCGCCCGTTCCCGGAGCAGACGGACGATCTCGTTCACGTCGAACCCGACCCTGTCATCCAGTACTTCCTCCAGACCGGCAAGACGTGTTTCAAGGGTTTGCATCCCGAGGACCTCGCCATCCTGCGCGTAAACATCATTACCAGTTCCCTTTCCGGCTACAGCCACCCGGAACGCGCCTCCGACGAAGTGCTGGCCGTGGCCCTGTCCGATTCAACCGGTTGGCGCAGGATCCTCTCGCGCAAACGAAAAGACGAGGAAACACTGCTCCGCCTCTTCATCAGTCTCGTTCGGGAACGAAACCCTGACGTCATCGAAGGTTTTCACCTCCACACTTTCGAGCTGCCGTTTCTCTTCCATCGATGCCGCAAGTACGGGATAGACATGGGCCTGGGACGGGACGGATCGAACGCAAGCCTTCCGCTGGAACAACAACGCGACCAGCGACGCGCGCTGATGCCCGAAATACACGGCAGGCACCTGATCGATCTCAGCCGGTGCGTCGGAGGATTTGCCGCGGGGGACCGCACGAGGGGACAAACCGGCCTCGTGCGTGCCGCGCGCGCCGCGGGCTTGGACCGGCCCGACCGGATCGTACTCGATCCGCACCAGGTCAACTGGTCCTACCAACATGATTACCGCCGCCTGGAACAGTTTCTTCACGACAACCTCACGGACCTGGAGCTTCTCAGCGAACGGTTCACGCGGTTCTCTTTCGAGATCACGCGCATGCTGCCGCTGAACTATCAGCAGGCGCCGGTCACCGGCAGCGCCAGGAAAATCGACTTACTCATGGAGAGGGAATACTTTCACCGCAACCACGCCCTGCCCGCCCCGTCCTCGGGAGCCTTGCGTACGGGCGGGTTGACGGGCGTCTTCGCGTGCGGCGTGTTCGATCACGTCATCCACGTGGACGTCGAGTCGCTGTATCCTTCCTTGATGCTCAGTCGACGCATCAAGCCCCGGGGTGATGTTTACGGTATGTTCCTGTCGCTCCTCGAGAAGCTCACCGACCTGCGTCTCGACATCAAGCGACGAATGATGAGCATGGACGAAAGCCGGGAAAAAGAGGACCTCGGAATTCTTCAATCGGCATACAAAGTTCTCATCAACTCGTTTTTCGGCTACCTGGCCTTTCCCCCCGCCTTATTCAATGATTTCGAACGGGCGGAAGAAGTGACCCGGACCGGCCAGGAGATACTCCGGCAAGTCGTATCGGAATTGAAGAACGCCGGCGCACAGGTCATCGAAATTGATACGGACGGTG
>JAADGX010000168.1 GCA_013152135.1 Chlorobiota bacterium | reverse complement strand
CCGTTATAGTTGTTCGAAAGTTGAGAAAGATCAACAACGTAATTGCCGAAGCGGTAGAAGTTCCCTCCACTGTACCGGGAAAGGATTCCCATGTTGTTGCTTTGAAAGAAGTCGTCGGGATTGCCGTTGTAGCGAATCTTGTCCTGCCGGAATTCAAACCTGCGTTCCGTAAACGTCCGGTTTTTCATGGAAAGATATCCACCGATTTTCATTGTGCCCTTTTCCCCGCTCCAGGAAGGAAACGGCACCGCAACACTCATTCTTCCATTCACGTCATTTTCGTTCATCGTCCGGAAATACCGCGTGGGAAAGGAGTAAATGCTGGGCCTGATGGCGTATTTCGTTTCGAGCTGCCCGTTGCGTTCAACTATCGTATAATTATCCGTGAAAAACCGTGTATCCGGTTCATCCTGGTACGAATTCGAAAGCCCGCCCGCCCAATCCACTTCGATACCGGGAAGCGCGTCGAAGTGGTGCTCGCCGTTCAACTGGAATGATTGCAGGCGACGTTCCGTGTACTTCAGCGTTCTCGTTTCATAGGTGGCATTGCCGGAAAGATCACGTGGGAACGCGCCGTACTGGTACCTGGCCATCGATTCTCCGCTCCGGGTGTACATGAAGTTCGCTTCCACTGTGTGGTTCTGCGAGAGCTTATACGACAGCTTTGCCATCCCACCCCACAACACGTTGTCCGTGCTCTTGTTGCTGTTCAGCAGGAAGTCATTGACCAGTTCCTGGACACCGGCGACGTCACCCGTCAACTGCCATCGTCCCGCAGTGCCATTCTGATACGAGGTGTAATTGCGCGAGTAGCTCAAGCTCCCGATAACTCCGAGTGGATTGTTGAAAAGACTGGTTTTTCCACCCATGCTTATGCTGTAGCTCTGGTTCAGCGGCGCGCGGCGACTTACCGGTGACATGGATGTATTGAACGCCCGTGTCATCTCGTCGAGAAGTTTGGCTTTTTCCGGATCCGTGTACGCCGATCCGATATCCGGTACCTTCGCTCCCGGATCGTTCAGGATTGCCGGCATTTGCCTGGAACCATCATCCATGCCGATCCAGTCCAGGGAACCGCCCGGATACGTAAGGAATGAAGCCCCGAACTGCGTCTCGGTATTGAACGACGATGACAGTGATATTTTGGTGAGAAATTGTTCCGGAAAATCTTTCGTGTTGATGTTGATCGATCCGCCGGAAAAGTTGCCTGGCCTGTCCGGAGTAAAGGTCTTCACCGCGACGATATTCGCCAGAAGCGACGCGGGGATCATATCCAGTTGCACCGCCTTTTTATCGGGATCGGAACTCGGCAGCTCGTTTCCATTAAGCGCGGCTGTCGTGTACCGGTTTCCCAGGCCCCGGATAACCACGTATTTCCCGTCCATCAGCGAGGCGCCGGTCACGTGGGTCATGGCCGTAGCGGCGGTGCTCGCGGCGAAGCGGGACATCGATTCGGCGCTGATCGCATCGCTGACCGAGGACGCCTTCCCACGCCGCCGTAACAAGGATAGTTCGTTGTCGTTCAACGATTTCGCCTTGATGACGATCTCATCGACCTTGTATGCCTCCTGATGAAGCATGATATCCACCCGTGTTACCGCATCACCGGCGACTTTCACGTCGGAAATCTTTTTGCGTTGATAACCAATCATTGAGGCGAAGAGAGAATAGGTGCCGGCAGGGACGTTCCTTATGACATAACGTCCGTCCAAATCACTGGCCGCGCCTATCGTTTTCCCCGCCAGGATGATGTTGACGCCGATAAGCGCCTCGCCGGTCTCCGCATCTGACACCGATCCGGTAATCGTGCCCGTTGGCACGTTCTGCGCGTTCACGTTGGTCGCCCACAACGGGATCAATACAACGAAAACAGCTAATCTGTGCATGATCATTGATCTCCTTCTTTTTCCGTCGGATGAATTCATTCGCTTTTTCACGTTCAGTAATCTATCGCATGTTCGTTAGCGTAGTTTGAACATCACGTGAGGAATTCGTTTGAACGACGCTGTCCAGCAAGCCGAAAACCCGTTTCTTACGGCATCCCTCGCATGTCGCCACGTTCCTGCCATTAATTTCATTTCCACGCGATCATTTCCTCGTGATGGCATTTTCCCGGACACTAGTAGCGATGAACATGCGCTTCAGAGCTATCGTTTTCGCTCCTTCTCCCCGCATTTTCACTCGATCCCATCCAGCGACGACCTGCATGGCATGAAGGTTTTCATACACCGTGAAATAAATACCCTGATCCTCACGAACATCGAGGATCGCATGATCTCCCGTGTCTTGATCGACAAGCGACCAGATGTTCTCTTTTTCCTCCGACTCGACCTTGAACACGTAGTCCCTGAAAGTAATCCTCCCGTCCGAGACGGTGATGTTCCCGTCTGATGTAACCATAACAACCGTATTGACATACAGATGCGGCTGCGCGAAAGACATGTTTCCAAAAAGGATCATCGCAAACGCGACGACAACATGTATTCGTATCATTATTAATCTCCTGTAGATTTCCGATATGTGATTTCTGATCTCTGTCATGTGACGACAAAGTAGGGTGTGTTCATGAGGACAATTAGATCATCATGTTAGGAATTCGTTAAAAGCAACCGCTTCGAAAAGCGGAACAGCGTGCGGTTTTCCTCATCATTTCGATTCGAAGCCGCTCTCCGCCGAAATCTTCAGCATCATCGGGAAATGCTACTTGAGAAAGGGGAGATTTAAACGTCAGATATTGCGAGGGCGAGGCTCGAAGCAATACACGAAAGCTGGACGAGATTGATTCCTCACCCTACTGTGGACTCGCAAAGGCAATGTTTAAAACCGTGTTTTGAGAAGTGTCTGAAAGTAACTTCATTGTCGTTATCCACCTATCCTGAAAACACCATATTCATGGGATTAACTAGCCGGATAGGCACCACCACCTTCACATGATGAGACCAATGAACCACGTACTCAGGACATACCTCGTACTGCCCGTAGCGCGATATCCACGCCGCACATACAAAAAAACCCACGATTTCAATCGTGGGTCATCAGCCACATGTCCTTTCGACCTGTATCGGTTTCAACCGATTATAAAACCATCGAAATGGTCCGTCGTCCCTGTTCGAGCTGCGTCAACCCACGAATGAAACCGTGGGCTGGGGTTTATTCCATGGTAGAGTAAACAGCAAGGTCTCCCCTAAGAAGCATCAAATCCGCATTCCCTTCCTATCTCTCTTTACCATAAATTCATGGACAAAATGAGAGAGGATTTTACCAGGTTCCTCTTATCGTAAAAACAGCACGTCGCTTGATCGATGCGTCTCATACGTACGGAATCAATGCATAGCCACCACACGGACGATGCGCGTCTGCTTTCCTGCCCGGAAGCTCATAAAGTACAACCCGGGAGTCAGACGCGGTTGTATTCTGAAAGACTGGGTTCCTGGACTTCTGTCTCCCAGCTGGATTCTCGCGATCTCTGCGCCGAGGATGTTGTACACCGTTGCTTCGAGATCCCTGACAGTTCTGTTTGATTCCAGTTCAAACCACATTCTTCCGTCCTGGTACCTTGTGCGCGATACCTTCCATGCACCAGGTACAGCGTCAGTGCGATCCACACCTGTCGAGATGCCGCCATCGTACGTAATCCTGTACTTTCGATCAGGCTGTAAACCTTTGAACAACCGTAGTGTCCCGTCGGAAAAACGAACATTCACTTCATCAACCACGTTGACCTGTCCAAGCCCGAAGTGAATTTCCTTACTGTTCTGTGCAGCCCGTGAACCGGCGCCCGCGGTCGAGAACACCCTCATGAATGTTCTGCCTCCCGCCTTCACTTTGATCACGGTGCCGACGGCATCCATACTGACACTGTTGGCCGGGCTGCCTTCCAATCGAAACGAAATCCAGTTACCTTGCTTCGCGACATCGTTCCGAAACAATTTCACGCCTTCGGTGGGACTTCCGACAAGAAGATCGACGTCGCCGTCGTTATCATAATCTATCCTGGCAACCGTCCAGGCACCATGTATAAGTGATCCCAATTGCCAGGTGACATCACGGAGCTTGTAATCCGGAGGACCCTCATTGTAATACACTCTCGATAGGCGAACCGGCTCACCCTGGTCTCCCGCTTTGCGATACGCGTATTGGCAGGACCAGAGATCGAGATATCCATCGTGATCATAATCCACCCAGGCAACACCCGCGTTCATCTCGAAAAATTTGAGGCCCATGTTTTTATGAACTTCCGTAAACATGAAATTCGGCCCTCCGTCATTCCTGAAGATCAGCGACGGATTGGAAAACATGCCGCGCCAATCGGGGTGGCCGAGGTTGCCAACAACGAGATCAAGATCGCCGTCGTTATCGAAGTCGCCCCAATCGCTGCCCATACCATGCCCGAAATATCTCGGATCAACTGTCGGGATGCCACGCACGCGCGTTGCGGCGCCTACTTCGGTAAACGTCCCGTTCTTATTATTGCGGTACAGAAGATCGGGAGCGAGGCGGTACGTTGAAACGAAAATATCCGTGTAGCCGTCGTTGTTGTAATCGCACACGCTTGCTCCCCAGCAATCGTAATACGGCGGAGGTTCTCCCGAAGCAATACCCGCACTCCTCGTTACGTTTGTAAATTTCATATTCCCGTCGTTCTTCCATAACTGGTCGGGATAATACGTTTCCTGATTATTAACTGTGCGACGTCCATTAGCGATGAACAAATCAAGCAAGCCGTCATTATTGTAATCGAACCAGATGGGTGTTACGGTCGGATACGGATTGGATAATCCGGACGCAGCCGTCACATCTGTAAAAGTGCCATCACCGTTGTTACGGTACAGTTTATCATTTTTCCCACCGCTGACCGTGTACACGTCCTGGTCACCGTCGTTGTCGACATCTCCCCAGATCGTCGCGCCTCCAGTGATTCCCATTTGCGACGTTACATTGCTGAAGGACCCGTTTCCCATGTTCTGAAAGAATCTTCCGCCGATCGCGATATCGTCCAGGCCATCATTGTTCCAATCCACTACGCTTACCTGTACGGATTTCAAAAGCTTACCGCTCCCATCGACCAGCCCGGCATTTTTTGCCACATCGACAAACGTCGGAGGTGGAGGTGGCTGAGAAGTGCTTCCTGAAGGATAGTCGTATTGCACGAGCAGACGAACCATGTAATCACCCGCCGCACGATAATACACCCCGGGAAAGCCCAGGCTGTTTTTGCGATGCGGGTCGAACAAGAACGAACGCAACGGAGTGGAGGTGCCATTATTGTCAACTGCAAACCACGGACCATCCTTGGCCAGGCGGTGCTGGATGATGATACGATCGTACCCATCCGATCGCAACCCTTTGCCCCGGACGTCTATCGTCTTCCATCCCTGTTGCCCGTTGTAATCCACAACAATCGGTGGGATCAGTGTGTTGTACGACCACACCCAATTCGTTGGAGGTATGACACCTTCCGAAGGATCACCGACAACATAGACGGTATCTTTTCCCGGGGCACTGCCATCGAAGAAAATATGAATCTCCAGTATCCGGCACGGCCCAGCAGGCTGGAGGATGGCGGATTCTTCCCACATCGGTAACGGTGCATTGTTCTGACCGACGTGATGCCCTCCGAATTGTCCGTTATCCGTCTGTACCAGAACAGGCTGTGCGGAAACAATAGTACAAACGAACACGGCAAGAAAAAGCGCGGTAGCGAATTGTTTCATAGAGATACCTGTATTGGATGTGTGAGCGGTTACAGCAAAGCAATAAAATCTACAAAGTATAATTATGAAGAACAACGATTGAAGAACTGAAACTCCGCGGTGGAGTTTATCGAGGCTCACAGTAATCTGAACACCTTGTATTTGCTATTCGCAATTCAGTTAACGTAGATTGGAAAGATCGTAAACCCTCTTCGAGGCCGAAACCGGGTTCATGCAAAAATCGTTATCGCAATTCTCTTCACGCTGGGGCATGATGATCGCCATGCTGGGCATGGCGGTCGGCACCGGCAACATCTGGCGCTTTCCACGCATCGCCGCGACGAATGGCGGTGGCAGTTTCCTCATCCCCTGGATCATTTTTCTCTTCATCTGGTCAATTCCGCTTATCATTACCGAATTCGCGCTTGGCAAGGCAATGCGGCAAGGACCGGTAGGCGCGTTTCAACGTCTTATTGGAAAAAAGTATGCCTGGATGGGAGCCTGGGTTGCCTTTACTGCAACAGCGATCATGTTCTACTATTCCGTAGTCACCGGTTGGTGTCTTCGCTTCGTCATCGCATCCGTGACCGGCGCAATACCCGGCACCGAACCCGGTGCGTTCTGGGCATCGTACGAGGGGAGTTATTCCGCCGTGCTCACGCACGCGAGTGCAATCCTGATAGCGACGTTTGTCGTGTTCCGCGGCGTAAAGGGAATAGAAAAAGCGTCGCGGGTACTCATCCCTTCACTGGTCATACTTCTCATCGTCCTGGCCATTCGCGCCGTGACTCTGCCGGGAGCCGAACGGGGTTTGAATTTCCTCTTCACACCTGATTGGAACGCGCTGGCCGACGTCCAGGTGTGGCTCCAGGCGCTGACACAAAACGCCTGGGATACGGGCGCGGGATGGGGACTTATCGTTACCTACGCGGTGTACATGCGTGCCCATGAGGACACTACGCTCAACGCCTTCATCCTGGGTTTCGGAAATAATTCCATTTCCCTGCTGGCAGGCATCACGGTTCTCTGTACAATATTCTCCATCCAGCCGGACGCCGCTTCGTCGATCGTCGGCGCGGGCAATAACGGCCTGACATTCATCTGGATACCCCAGCTCTTCAAACAAATACCCGCAGGCCAGGTGTTCATGACGATTTTCTTCCTCGCTCTCCTGTTCGCTGCGCTCACCAGCCTCATTTCAATGGTGGAATTAGTAACGCGGGCGCTGGTGGACCGGGGATTGAATCGCAAGAGAGCCATCGTTCTGGTCGGACTCGCGGGATTTGTGTTCGGACTGCCGAGCGCCTTATCGCCGGATTTCTTCACCAACCAGGATGCCGTATGGGGAATAGGTCTCATGGTCTCCGGCCTGTTTTTCGCCGTAGCGGTCATCAAGTACGGCCTGGAGCGTTTCAGGAACAAGTTCATCAACCCGTCCGGTGACATTGTCATCAGTCGCGGGTGGAATGTCATGATGTACGTAGTGATGGTGGAAGCGGTGATCCTGCTGGTGTGGTGGTTGAGCCAGACTATCAGCGACAACGGACTGTGGGATTCCCTGAATCCTTGGAGTTCATGGAGCCTTGGAACAGTGATCGTTCAATGGGCAATCGTACTCACCTGCCTGATCATCTTCAACCCGTACTTCGTTTCCGAAAACAGCCCAAGGATAACCGATGAACACTGAAGCTATCATAACCATGATCATCATTACCGGCATAGTCTGGGGCGGCCTGGTGTTCCTGGTTGTTTATGCAACGCGAAAGGAAAAGAACAAAACAGAGAAATGAGCACAGGTTCTTTCCGATCAGCGTAACTGGTACAGGTCAAATGTCGATTATGATATCAGCCGCTTTCAAAAGGCGATTCATCACCGCAGAGCCCAGCCCCTGTTCATCAATCGCGGGACAAAAGATGATACTTGCACCTGCCTTGTCCAAGAACCGGAACCCCCGGTACAGATTGCGCGCATAATCGAGGGCGGTTCCTTCTCCGAGCGAGAAAAAGACATCCGCGCCAACATCCCGGAACGCCTCCGCCGCCAGTAACCCCACCGACCTGCCCTTTTCCTTTTCTGCCCTGATCAAAGGTACAAGCGCGCTTGTATTCAACGCCTCGTTGCACCGCACCACTCGCAATTCCGCCTTGGGAGCATAGTGCCTGTATTTCATTCCCGGTGATGGGGGATGATCCGGCGTGGAGTCAATCAACGAGACATTCTCTCCCAACATCTTTTCAAGATCCTCGCGGGAAATCCCACCCGGCCTGAGAATCACCGGTCTCTCGCCGGTTAAATCCAGGACCGTCGATTCGATCCCAATCCGGCATTCCCCGCCATCAAGGACGGCATAGATTTTCCCGTTAAGATCGTGAAGAACATCCATTGCCGAAGTGGGACTCGGTTGCCCGGATACGTTCGCCGAGGGCGCTACCAGCGGTACCCCAGCCATCGCAATAAGTTCGCGTGCCAGGTGATGATCCGGCATGCGGAGAGCCACGGTATCCAGTCCGGCTGTAACTACGTCGGGGACAGCGGCGTGACGTGGAACCACCACCGTCAACGGTCCAGGCCAGAATCGGGAAACCAGTTCCTGAAACGAGGCGGGTTCCACTTGCATCAGTTCACGGGCTCGCCCGATGGAGTCAACGTGAACAATCAGCGGGTTATCGGCAGGCCGACCCTTGACGCGGAAGATCGCTCGAATCGCATCTTCGTTAAACGCATTCGCGCCCAAACCGTACACCGTTTCGGTGGGGAAAGCCACTAATTCTCCTCTGCGAATAGCGGAGGATGCCAGATGGAGACTGGTGCGGGTTTCCGCAGGAGATCGTGTCAGAAGAAGTCGGGTTTTCACGGCTTGCTCATCCTGAACCGGGCGCGTCGATAGGCAATACAGAC
>JAADGX010000269.1 GCA_013152135.1 Chlorobiota bacterium | reverse complement strand
TTTCTTACCTCGTGGGATACATCGCCGTTCGACATCCGAACGGCAGCATCGAGGCCATTCTCTCCAGCCCTACTTTATTCGAACACTACACTCTCGAGGCTGGAGCCATTCGCAGTTCGACAACCATCATGCTGTGGGGAATCGGAGTACTGCTGATTGTCTTCCTGCTCAGTTTCGGAATTTCCAGGACGATCGCCCTGCCCATCCGGCGACTCACCGAAGCAACCCGCGAAGTGGCATCCGGCCACCTCCGGCCCATCCCTTCCATTTCAGGCAGCCGCGAAATCACCGATCTTGTCGCGACGTTCAATGCCATGATCGAGGAGTTGAAAACGAGCCGCGAGAACCTCGCCCGTGCCGAACGCCTCGTCGCCTGGCAGAGAATGGCCCGGCAGGTCGCACACGAAATCCGTAACCCGTTGACACCCATGAAACTCGCCGCCCAGCATCTCAGGCAGGCGGCCCGCGACAGGAGAGAAAACCTGGAGGAGCTTATCGACAAGATCACTACCACCATCATCGAACAGGTCGATTCGCTCAGCGCCATCGCCGAGGAATTCGCATCGTTCGGGAGAATGCCTTCCAGGGATTACGCACCCGTTAACATCGTGGAAGTCCTCAGCAACGTTATTGACTTGCATCGGCAAGGAACGGGTATCCGGTTCGAGTTGAATGTCGCGACAGACAAACCGCTCTACGTCAACGGCGACATACATGAACTGCAACGTGTCTTTACGAATATCATCCGTAATTCCATCCAGGCGCTGCATTCCAGTGCGGTTCCTGATCCTGTCGTTACGATTTCCGTTGCTGAACAGGACAGCGAAATACACGTCACCATCGTGGACAACGGGCCGGGTATTCCCGACGATCTTCTCCCCCGTATTTTCGAACCGAATTTCTCCACCAAGACCCACGGCATGGGCCTTGGGCTTCCGATCGTGCAGAAAATTATTTCCGACATGGGCGGCACGGTAAGCATAACCAGCAAGGAAGGCGAAGGAACACGGGTGCATATCTCGGTCAAAGCGGTGTCGATCTGATTTTTCCTTTTTCCCGGCTTTGTTATGTTAGAAGGTTATGTGCTTTGAAGTGACGAACGAATGAATCGACAATCCATACCCTTGATCCTGGTTTCTGCTTCTCCACGCCGCCGGCGCCTGCTTGAACAACTCGGTCTTTCCTTCCAGGTGTTTAACGGAAACGTCGATGAAAGCGTGGATCCGGATCTGTCCCCGCAGGACCACGTCTGCCTGGTTGCGGAAAGAAAAACCCGATCCGCGGAAATGGTCTTCCCCGGCTCCATCCTGCTCGGCGCCGATACGATCGTGGCGTACAACGGCATGATACTGAATAAACCCTCCGGCCCGGAAGAGGCGGTGGAAATGCTTGCCACGCTCAGCGGCAATTGCCACGAGGTGTACACGGCTTACTACCTGCTTCACCCGGAGACGCGCAAGCACCGGTTGGGCTGGGAACGAACAGAGGTCTGGTTCCGAAAGCTGGGCGAAGATGAAATCAAGGACTACGTTGCTTCAGGTTCACCGCTGGACAAAGCCGGGGCATACGGTATCCAGGACGATTTCGGTGCGGTCTTCGTGGAGAAGATCCACGGGTGTTATTACAACGTGGTTGGATTGCCCCTGTCCAGGATGTACGTTGATTTAATGAACCTTTGGAAGGAAATACGGGATGTGGAGTAAATTCCGGAAACGAATCCTTTTCTCACTGGCGTTGGGCGCACTGGTTTTCATCGCCCTTACCATTTACGCCGACTTCGAACAATTGGCGCTGGCCTTTGCCCGGTTCAATTGGTTCCTGTTCCCGGTTATCCTGCTGACGAGCTCGATCAATTACTTGTTCCGGTATTTCAAGTGGGATTACTATACAAAGCAGCTCGGCATTCGTCCCTCGACGAAAAACAACCTCATCATTTTCTTCGCCTCTTTCATCATGGCTCTTACTCCAGGGAAATTCGGGGAAGTCATGAAGTCGTACCTGCTGAAAAAAGTCAACAACACTCCTATGGCGACATCCGCGCCAGTTATCCTTGCGGAACGCCTGACGGATTTCATCGGGTTGGTTATCATCGTCATTGTGGGAGCGTGGATGTTCGATATCGGACGGGTAGCTGTCGCGATCTTCGCCGCGCTCTTTTTCGGGATGACGGTGTTGATGGCATGGCGCCGGGGTTCGGTTGCGATCATCCGTATTCTCGAACGAGTACCGTTTGTCAAGAAATTCGCCCATCATTTCCACGAAGCGTACGAGAGCATCTACATCCTGCTCCGCCCCCTGCCCTTGCTGGTAGCGACCGTTCTCAGCGTTATCTCGTGGTTCGCGGAGAGTCTCGGGTTCTGGATCATTCTGCATCATTTCCAGGCTCCGCCGACCATGTTCAAGGCGATATTCATTTACGCTTTCTCCACCATCGTGGGATCGATCACCATGCTGCCCGGCGGCCTGGGAATGACGGAAGGCAGCCTCACCGGGTTGAGCGTTCTGGCAGGTGTGGAAAACAGCGTCGCCGTCGCCTCCACCTTCATTATCCGCGCCGCCACGCTCTGGTACGCCATTGTTCTCGGCATTGTTGTCATTTTCGGATTTCAGCATAAATTACATGTGCAACTCGACGAGCTCGAGTTGGAAACCCTCGAGTCACAAGCAAGCTGATCATGGATCAGGGAGGAACCAGATGGATAGAAAAATACGTGTCTTAATCGCCAAGGCCGGCCTGGACGGGCACGACCGGGGCGCCAAGGTAATCGCCGCCGCCCTGCGCGACGCGGGCATGGAGGTGATTTATACCGGCTTGCGCCAAACGCCGGAAATGATCGTTGATGCTGCTATCCAGGAAGACGTGGACGTTATCGGCGTTTCGATCCTCAGCGGCGCGCACATGACGATCTTTCCCCGTATTCTCGAACTCATGAAAGAAAAAGGCCTCGACGACGTGCTCCTGACCGGCGGAGGGATCATTCCCGACGAGGACCTGAAAAAATTGAGCGCGATGGGTGTGGGCAAACTCTTTACGCCGGGCGCCTCCACCACCGCCATCGCCGACTACATCAAGGAATGGTTTAAAACACACCGACAATGAGCAGCGCTTCATGATCTGTAATAACTTCTTCGTGCCTCTCGCACGCAACGTAATCTTTTTCTGTCTCCTGGCATCCGGCGCCTTCGCGCAAGGGACGTGGAAACAAGTGCCCACGATCTCGGTGCTCGACCTCTGGGACGTCGCCTTTACCGACACGCTGCACGGCGTTGCGCTGGGTAACTACGGCGTTTTGCAGCGAACCACCGACGGCGGCAGAACATGGAGGCAGCGCCTCAGCAAAACCCAGCTCGCGTTTCGCAGGCTGCATTTCTTCGACGAAAAAATCGGCGTTGCCTGTGGACTGTGGGGAACGATGTACCGCACTACCGACGGCGGTGAGAACTGGCTGCTGGTCCGGCTTGGCCGGAAAAGCGCCTTCGTCTCGATGGCCGCCGCGGGAACCGCCACTGCTTGGGTATGCGGAGAAGGCGGCCTCATCCTGAAGACGACCGACAAGGGAAAAACCTGGTTCGAACAGAGTTCCGGGACGAAATTCGTTCTCGACGCGATTTCGTTCGCCGACACCTTGTACGGCTGGTGCTCTTCCACCCAGGGAGCCTTGCTCTACACCACGGACGGCGGAGCGAATTGGACGCCGCAAAACCCGAAATCCGATCTCCCCATCACGTGCTTGTACGCCGCGTCACCGACCACGTGCTGGGCAGCGGGATTCAACGGGCTCGTGCTTAAAACCACTGACGCGGGCAAGACGTGGGTCAGGAAACCCGCGTACGAGACACGATATAATCGAATCATGTTCGATAAGGTTGGCCGGGGGTGGGCCGTGGGCAGAATCGGCAGTATCGTACGATCCACCGACGGCGGCGAGAACTGGAAACTTCATTTCACGTCCAAGGCGACGTCCATCAACTCGATCTTCTTCATCGATAGAGACCATGGATTCGCGGTTGGTTCCCAGGGAACCATCCTGAAATACGTACCGTGACCGTCTTTGCGAGCAGCGTTGTAAAACCCGGCCCCCGGTAATACCGGCTTTATTCGGATATCCTGATTAGTCCGGCTGCGCGACGCACCGTAGAGCTACTCTGAATCACCGAACGACGCCCTGTATCATGACACGGCGCTTCATATTCCCTTTCCTGCCGGCGATCATCGCCTTCGCCGCTTTCACCTTCTCCGCACCTGCTCAGCAAATCGATACTACCCGGACCGGACCCGATATCCAGGACGAAGAGCTCCTGGAAAATTTGACCGGGGACCAGGAGGATTCCCAGGTTCTTGACCGGCTGGAAGACCTCGCCGCTCATCCCGTCGATTTGAACCTCGCCGATCTTTCCACCCTGCAAACCATCCCCGGCCTGACACCCATGATAGCGGCATCGATCATCGGCTACCGGGAGAAATACGGACCGTTCACGCAGTTCGGTGACCTGGCGAGAGTTCCGGGAATGGACAGGCAGACACTCGAACTTCTGCAGCGGTTCGGAACGTTGTCCACAACAGAAACCCAAGCGCCGCTGCTCGGCAAAACAACCGTCGAGTTTCGTTCACGCGTCATGCAGGATCTCGAAACGGCACGCGGATACCTCGAAGGAAAGTACCCGGGTACCAAGATGAAACAGTACAATCGGTTTCAACTCACTGTCGGCGAGCATTTCCGTTTCGGAGTCCTGACCGAGAAGGACGCCGGGGAACCACGGCTCGCGGACTTTTTCACAACCTTCCTCGAAGTCAAGAACGTCGGATTCGCCGATGTGTTCGTCGCGGGGGACTACAACGTCTCCGCGGGCCAGGGGATCGTGCTCTGGCGCAATTCGGGTTTCAGCAAGAGCGTAGAAACGATCTCGTCCATAAAACGGTCTTCATCACTGATCTCTCCATATCGTTCGTCGCTTGAAAACGGGTTCTTTCGGGGCGCCGCCTGGGAAAAGCAATTCGGCGCACTTCAAGCAGCGGCGTTCTTTTCAACCCATACCTACGACGCGCGCCTGGACAGCCTGACGGGCGCCGCGGGGAGCTTCGACGAATCCGGCCTTCACCGAACGGTCACCGAACGGGCCAAAGAAGATAACGTCTCGGAAACACTGGTCGGCGCACACGTCAGCGTTCGAATCACCAACCCCTGGGTATCCGGCGAAATGGGAATCAGCGGCTATTCCTCAACATTCGACCGGGAAATCCGTCCAAGTTCGCCCGGCGCTTTCGAAGGCACGAGCGCTTCCGCCGTCGGCCTGGATTACAACTTGATGGTAAGCGGGACGAACCTGTTCGGTGAATGGGCGCGATCTCACACGAAGGCAATCGGGGGAGTATCCGGCCTTTCCACGCGGCTATTCGATGGATTCGATCTTTCCCTGCTTTACCGATACTTCCCCGCGGATTTCGTCAGCCTGCATGGATACGCTTTCGGTGAACGAAACGGTGGAACCCGTAACGAGGAAGGCATGTACCTGGGCTTGAAGTACCGCCTGTTTCGCACACTGACCCTTCGAGGCTACATGGACGTGTTCCGCTTCCCCGGTCGTACTTACTTCAACCCGCTGCCCGCGTCGGGCAAGGACCTGCTCGTTCAAACGGACTGGCGCTTCGCCGCCAGGACGCTGCTCACGCTTCGTTACCGGGAGAAGGTGAAAGATGACCCCATTACTATAGTCGATCCCGAAAACCGTCGCATCATCACGAACCGTACACAGCGCAACCTGCGAGCCGAGATCATGTACCAACCGGCGCGTTTTTTCCGCGTCCGATCGCGCGTTGAATTCGTACGCGTGGACTGGGCCACGGGTTTGTCCTCCGAGTCGGGTATGCTGGCTTTCCTGGACATCCGCTACCGTCCCCGGCCTGACGTGCAGGTTTATGCCCGCGTGATCGGGTTCAGAACCGATTCCTATGAATCCCGCGTGTACGAGTACGAAAACGATCTCCGGGGTGTGTTCGCCAACAGCGCGCTGTACGGAAGCGGGCAGCACTTTTACATCCTGCTACTTTGGGAAGCTTTTCATGGTATGCGATTCTCGGCAAAGTACAGCCGTCTCGTCAGGGACAACGTCCGTTCTCTGCGCAGCGGATACGATGAAATCGCCGGCGACGAATTGAGCCGCATTTCCATCCAGGTCGAGTTCCGCTACTAAACCGGGTCCTCGCTCTCAGGAAGCAGGATCGGTCACAATATGCGGTGTGATTTTCTTCACGATCTGGGTCTTGGGAAGGGCGCCCACCATCGTGTCAACCAACGTTCCGCCTTTGAATATGGCCAGCGTCGGGATGCTCATGATCCCGTACCGGGACGCGGTTTCGAAATTCTCGTCGGTATTGAGTTTTACAACTTTCAGCAATCCTTCGTATTCCCGGGCGATATCCTCCACCACCGGCGCGATCCTCCGACAGGGTGCGCACCAGGGCGCCCAGAAATCGACCAGCACGGGAACCGGGGATTCGAGAACTTCTTGTTTCCAAACACTGTCCGTAACGGTGAGGATTCTCGAATCTTCACTTACTTTGTTGTCCGATTTAAAAAACGAAAACATTCTTTTTGCTCCTTTATTCATTCGAATTTCTCATGACACCTCCTGTGAGATGCACAAACGTTGCATTGGATTCGAGAGAATGAGAATTGTCTCTGAAAGGCGTATTAGCTAACTTGAGTTGATGTTCTTTTATGTAATGGAACTTCAATACTGATGGAGAATTTTTATGGCTTATGAAAAAGTAACTCCCCCCACCGAGGGAGAAAAAATCACTGTTCAGGACGGAAAGCTCAACGTCCCTGATACCCCAATAATTCCTTTCATTGAAGGCGACGGCACCGGCCCCGACATCTGGGCCGCTACCCAGCGCATGCTCGACGCGGCCGTGGAAAAAGCTTACGGCGGCAAGCGCCGCATCGTCTGGTTTGAAGTGTACGCCGGAGAGAAATCTACGAAAGTGTACGGGCCCGACGTGTGGCTGCCGGACGACACCCTCCAGGTCATCCGCGATTACTTCGTCGCCATCAAGGGACCGCTCACTACGCCCGTGGGCGGTGGAATCCGGTCGCTGAACGTGGCTCTGCGCCAGCGCCTCGACTTGTTCGTGTGCCTGCGCCCCGTACGGTATTTCGAGGGTGTTCCCTCCCCGGTGAAGTACCCCGAGCGCGTGGACATGGTGATCTTCCGCGAGAATTCCGAGGATATCTATGCCGGGATCGAATGGAAAGCCGGCACGCCCGAGGTTCAAAAGGTCATTGAATTCCTCACCAAAGAAATGGGCGTCACGAAGATCCGCTTCCCCGAAACATCGTCCATTGGTATCAAACCGGTTTCCGAAGAAGGAACCAAGCGCCTCGTCCGCGCCGCTATCCAGTACGCCATCGATCACAACCGCAAGTCCGTGACGTTCGTCCACAAGGGCAACATCATGAAATACACCGAGGGCGGTTTCCGCGACTGGGGCTACGAGCTGGCGCGCGAGGAATTCGGAGCGAAATTGTTGGACGGCGGTCCTTGGTGCAAGCTCGACAACGGCATTATCATCAAGGACGTCATCGCCGACGCCTTCCTGCAGCAAATCCTGACACGGGCAAACGAGTACGACGTCATCGCCACGCTCAACCTGAACGGCGACTACATCTCCGACGCTCTTGCCGCCGAGGTAGGTGGTATCGGGATCGCGCCCGGCGCCAACATCAATTTCGAAACCGGCCAGGCAATTTTCGAGGCCACCCACGGCACCGCGCCCAAGTACGCGGGCCAGGACAAAGTCAATCCCGGTTCATTGACATTGAGCGGGGAGATGATGCTGCGTTACATGGGCTGGGACGATGCGGCGGATCTCATCGTCAAAGGAATGAGCAACGCTATCAAGGACAAGATTGTCACGTACGATTTCGCCCGTCTGATGGAAGGCGCCACGAAGGTGAAATGCTCGGAGTTCGGCGCCGCGGTTATCGAACGCATGTGACCACGTTGCCACGCGGCTGATGCCGCTTTCAACCAGCACTCGTCGAAACTTGGCCGCCGGGTTCCTCCAGGGATCCGGCGGTTTGCTTTACGGCCGCTCAGCGGGAATCCAGCGCAGGAAATCTTGCAGGAACGCTTCTCCTACCGGCCGGTCCACCGTCAACCACGCCAGCAGCTTGGACCGGACCACGATGTAGTTCATTTCCTTTTCGCCTTCCATCTGCCATACGCCCGCCACGTCCGCACGCATCATGGGCTCTGGAAACGGCGTGCCCCCCTTCGCTATTTTCTCCACCATGGAACGCGCCAGTGTATCGGACTTTTCCGCCGATTCAAAAAGCGTCAAGTATGCCACGCTCTTGTATTGCCTGTTGCTGTAAGTAGCGATGGCGCTTTCCGCGTCCGTGGACATGTCGGCATGCAGATTCGATATGATCTTCTGTGCCTGGTCCCCCTTGATAACCTGGCCCAGTTGCATGCCCGCCAGCTTGGGAGCGATATAGCGTTCAACCGAATGCCGCGAGCATCCCGAAAAGAGCGCGAGGCATACGAACACTACGAAGAGCGAATTCGCTGATGTTTTCAAAGGTATTGTCATTGCATTCCTGCTCAAAGTTTACTTGCACATAATACGATTGACTACTGGTTCT
>JAADGX010000037.1 GCA_013152135.1 Chlorobiota bacterium | reverse complement strand
GATTGCCTCGTATCCTGTTCCGATTCAGGACCCGACAACCGGCGTGGAAGAGCCGGGCATCCTTCTCGAGATTCCGGGCGACGAGGCGTCACCGATCTGGCGGGTAGCGATTTCGGTTGTTGACAGCTCGATCGTATCCCCTGATTCTGTCGAATTCAAGCGCCCTGATATTACCGTGTACGGGCCCCGGGGGATTCATCTTCCTGGAGACCTCACCGGCTTTCAATGGTTGATGAAGCACAAGGTTTCCGGCAAATGGATCAAGGTCATCGCTTTTTCGGATTCGGGATCGACGATGATACAACCACATCGCAAATCAATTGAAAAGCTCCTCTCAACAATGAGTATCATAACACACAGGAAATAAAACCTCTATGATTCGTTTCGGAATAGCACCCCTTCTTTTAACGCTGTTGATTTCATCGGTGGCTTCCCCTGCCTCGTTTCACGTTTCGGCCCCTTCGACTGGCCCCTTGCAAACCGTGAGAAGCAAATCCAGTCTTCTCCTTTTGACCGACTCTCTTCCCAAAGGAGTAAAACTCATTACCGCTCGTGAGTTCAACCGGGAATTGAAGAGGATCAGTCGTGATTTCAAATCGAAGCAACCGGACTCGACATTTGAAAAAATCGCCTTTACGGAAAACCTCACATTCAGAAACCTGGTACTCATCGGGAAAGCCATCGACAAGACCGGCTTGTTCTATCCGGCGATTGCCAGGTATCAACACATCTGGAAAAAGACGAACAAGGAACGTCCGGACATTGCTTCGCGCATGTTGAACGGGTACCTGGGAATCTATAACATGTTGCATTCGATTTCCAGAATGTACGCGTCTCATGATAAAAAAGCCCTCGCTTCTATCTCCGCCCTTCATGACACCGTCCGCAACAATATCGGTTCGGACATTGCCGCTATCACCACTATGGCCGTCATGGCGGAAACGGGTTATAAATATCTTGCCTTGGCCCTTGACCAGGCTGATACTGCCGGTACTTTCGACGAGGCACTAGCGAAGGTGAAAAAGAATTTCAAAGAAGGACGCGCTGTCTCCGTTAGTGACGAAGATCGACTTTTGAACGGAATATACCGTACCTTTGAGCTTTGCACCTTGTGGGCTGTCGCCGTGGATCCGGATGCCACTGCGGAAGTCCGCAAGCTTACGGGTTCCATCAGCTCCCAGAGCAGGGCTGCCGAAGACGTCGCCGCGTCTCTTCTCGTCGCCGTCAATCACCTGTACAAGATCACGCACATGATCGCAAAAGGATTCGCAAAACGTTTCTAACCTGCTTCAGCAAATTCATATGCCGACTCTGCATTGCGAACGAATTTCCCTGGCCAATGACCGTTACCACGACGCGCTGTTACGGTGCTGCGAACCGGCGCCGGTCTTCTTGCGCCGGGAATGGCTCCACGCAATGTCCAAAGCATTCCAATTCCCCATCGACGTATTCGTCGTGTTCTCAGGGGAAACCCCGATCTTGATCACGACGATCCCAACGAAGCAACGAGGAGGCATATCGATAGCCCTTCCATTTCCGCTCGTGCCTTCGAACCTGACGCTTTGCCGCAACACCAACCCAGCGAAAACACAAAAAACAGAGTTTTCGATTCAACACGCGATGGAGATTCTTGTCGATGCGTTGGAACGTGATTTCGGCATGGTCTCGCTGGCGTTGCCTCCGGGACTTCTCGACACACGGGCGTTCGTGTGGCGTTCCTGGCGCGTGATTCCACGGTATACCTACAGGGTAAACCTTGACTCGATGCAAGCGGTGCGGGAGCGATACAGCCAGTCCCTGCGTCGCAAACTTTCCGGCGCCGCTGGACGGTTTCATATTCGCCAGATCCAGCAGCCCGATACGATAGCCGACATGTTCGAAGCTTCCTACCATCGCAAGAGTCTCGTCCCGCCCTTTCCCGCTTCCGTACTCCGGAATCTATTGAATGATCTGGGCCCATCCCCGGCTGTCGAAATGTGGGGCATCGAAGATGACCGGGGAAGAATGCAGGCCGTTCGCGTGGTTGTCAATGACGCAGGTACATGGTACGACTGGATAGCGGGCGCGCTTCCGGATTCTTCTCCGGCCAGTCACGTGCTCGTCGATTTTCTGATCGAACGCGCTCTCGACCGTGGCGCCGATACCTTTGACTTCATGGGCGCGAACACACCTAAAGTGATTGATTTCAAACGCGCGTTTGGGGGCATTCTCTTTCTGACTTTCAACGTGGAATGGGAACGAAACGCATTGCTGCGTTTTCTGCGCCGCCGATACGCCGGGCTGACGTTGAGGAGACGAAAGCTTTGAGAGCTTTTAGTTTCCTGCTCTTGTTTTTCCTCGCTTGTGCGTCTTCTGCTCAAGAAGCAGACAGCCTTGTACAGGTGGATTCAAGCATGTCAATTGTCCCCCGCGTCCATGTAACATTCCCCGGCCAAGTCCCTGGATACGACAGAAGTTACCTGGACTGGACCGATTACATCGATGTGCGGGATTGGCTGTCCCGGTTCGATGGAGCGTACATTCGCGATATTGGAATTCCGAGGGGTCCGTTCGGCATGGAATTTTTCGGAGCCGGCGACCGTCAATCCTCGCTTCTTATCGACGGATTACCCGCGCAAAACCCATTTACCAATACCGGGCTTTATCCATTCGTAGCCACTGAAGAAGTGCAGTCTGTCGCAGTCACACCACAGTACGCAGGCTTTTGGCTTGGCGGGAACGGAACCCTGGCCACCGTAGACATCACGGACCTGGATCGCGAGAACCCCGCCCCATACAGTAGAATCAGACACACGGAGGGCCCCGCCGAATACTTGTACACCGATGCGTTGTTCAGTCAAAACACCAGCCGTAACGCGAACCTCACCCTCGCCCTGACAAGATCATCATGGGACGGTGAATTTGATACAACCATGACCGACATGTGGGACCTTCGTGGCATTTACCGGTGGAACCTGTCCTCGACCGGCACCCTTATCTTCCGGGCCCGATATTCCGATCATATCGTTCACCTGTACGGCGGCGTGAACCCGAGCCCACTGACGGGTGCCTGGGCGGATACTACGTTCAGTCCCATCTTCGCCCCAACCATCAATACGGGTATTCGTTCTGATGTTGTCAGGTCCAATTTCCAGGCGGAATATCGATCGCATCCATCCGGCGACTCCCTGCAACTGATATCGGCCGTCGTTTACTATACATCGTTCAGTCGCTGGTACTCCGATCGCTTGCACCTGACGGCGGGCCTGCCGCGGGAAGATTATGTTGAGCGTAGCGACATTATCGGTTTGTCTTTTGCTTATCAGACAAACCCTGCTCCCTTCGAGTTCAATCTTGGCGGCGGTATTCGTTACGTGAACGCCTACGACTCGCCGAATTACCAGAAATTCACCCAGCTTCAATACGACACCCGCGGAATGGTATCCCTTGCCTTGAGCAATGTGGAACTTTCCGCCATGGCTCGAGTCGAGCGGAACGTGTCCGGGTTCACGTTCGGAACCGGGGTTGCGGGGACGTTACGCATCAGCGACGTTCTCTCCATCTGGTCTGGTGCGAGTACAAGCTCACGCTCGCCTTCGATAGTTGAATTCACCTGGTCGAATCCCAGCGACATGCACCAGAAAGAGATCCTGAATGAAACACTTAGTATCCTGGAAGCCGGTATAACACTGGAAGGAAAGTTCGGCCATACCCGTATCACCGGCTTTTATCGCAGTACCCGAAATCCCATCAGGATATTTCTATACTACTCTGAGCCACCGCGTGAATCACGACCAACCAGGATTTTTCAAAACGGAAAAGAACAAAGGTCGACGGGCGGGAGCATTTCGTGGCAAGCAATCGTCCCGTTCGCGGGTTTGCGCCTCGGATTGGAAGGAAATGCTACGTGGGTTCGACAGACCGGTATTCCTGTTCAACCAGTAACCCCGGAATGGCAGGGCTGGACGGAACTTTATATCCGTGCACCGTTTTTCAACCGTGCCTTGTATTTAAAAAGCGGTTTTCGGTTGCGCGCCGCCGACAAACAAGTTGGTGAAACGTTTGATCCGAAACTCGCAATCTTCACACCATTGTTGCCGGGCGGCGAGTACGCCGTTTACGAATATCCCGCCTACATGATACTCGATTTCTTTCTCCACGCTAAAATAAAAACCGCCCTGCTCTACATGGTCGTGGACAACATCTTTGACGACAACTACATCACCAGCGTTCTGTATCCCATGCTGGGGCAGAATATAAGGTTCGGTGTTTCCTGGGAATTCCTGGATTAAGGCCCGGCCTTAAAGGAATTTCTTTATCACAGCGGTAAATTCTTCATAGCGGGTCAATCCCCGGAATACCTTAACGATCTTTCCCGTCCTGTCGATGAGGAAGCTCGTCGGAATGGCACGGAAGCCCCCATATTTCTGGATCGTTTGGTAATCGCCGATAAGAATCGGGAAATTGAATCCGGCTTTTTCAGCAAACGGCTCCACGATCTTCCGGCCCTTTTTATCCAGGGCGATTCCAAGAACTTGAAGCCCCTCGGGCCCGAACTCTTTCTGCAATGAAATCAAGTCGGGGATTTCGCGTTTGCATGGTCCGCACCACGTCGCCCAAAAGTTCACCAGGACAACATTGTTTTTATAATCATGAAGTGATACATCGTTATCGGCGAGATCTTTCAACGTGAAATTCCAAGCATCCTCACCCTTCTTTCCATCCGCACCAAGATGAGAGACCGGCACGAGCAAGACGAGTGCAATAAGAACGTGTTTAAGAACCTCTATTTGTCGAGACATGCCGCCACCTGTTTTTTTGTTTTCAGGACTCATCAAATTCAAATCCATGTACAGTAGCCAACGTATTTGCCATCCAGTTTCGTTCCCAAGACGTGCATATCCGTACGGGCCATATGTCATCCGGCCCACAAGCTCATTCTCACTCGAGTACCATGCTGCCGGACAACTTGCCCACACGGAGACTACCTGCTCGTTCTTGTTCAAAAAGCACTGGCGGTTTTCCTCTTTTCGTGGTTATATGTACTTTTGACTGATGCATACAATCATACCGGACGTTTACTCTCCCTCAATCACGTATGCATGAACGCAGTCGCCTTTTCCTTCCAAATGACCAGGAGTTTCAATGAGTTTATCAGACAACCTCAGCCCGGAATCCGCGTGTATCCACGCTGGGGAAGTAGATGATCAATTCGGCGCCGTCGTTGCGCCTATCTACCAGACATCCACCTTCCGGTTCAGGGACACCGACCATGGAGCAGCTTTGTTCGCGGGCACGGACGAGGGGTACATCTACACCCGCATGTTGAACCCAACGATTCAGGCATGTGAAAAGGCCGTGGCGATGCTGGAAGGCGGAGCATACGGCCTGGGATGCGCCAGCGGAATGGCCGCCATAAACACAATTTTCGTACATGGTTTGCACGCGGGCGATCATGTCGTTTGCTCTGATTCGGTGTATGGACCGACCCATACGTTGTTGACCACTATTTTCGCCAAATGGAACATCGAAAGCACGTTTGTTGACACCTCGAACCTCGACGCCGTCGAACGGAACATGCGCCCGGAAACTCGCATGGTTTTCGTTGAATCTCCAGGGAACCCCACCCTTGTGATTTCCGACATCGAGCGCTGCGCCGATATTGCCCATGCCCATGGCGCCGTCCTGGTCGTGGACAATACCTTTATGAGCCCGATCCTGCAACAACCCTTCACCCTCGGCGCGGACATCGTCGTACACAGCATGACGAAATTTCTCAATGGACATGCGGACGTGGTCGCCGGAATGATCGTAGTGAAAGACAAAGAGATGTACCAGTCGATGCGCAAAATTCTAAACCAGGTTGGTGGCGTGATCGATCCCTTTAATTCGTTCCTGGTTCACCGGGGTATCAAGACGCTCGCGTTACGCATGGAGCGTCATTGCGCAAACGCCGCGAAGATCGCCGAATACCTTGAGCGCCATGAAAAAGTGGCACGGGTGTTTTACCCTGGTCTTCCGAGTCATCCTCAGTACGTGGTTGCGCAAAAGCAGCACAAGGGGCCTGGCGGTATGATTACCTTTGAATTAAAAGGAGGGATCGAAGCCGGAAAAACCATGATGAACAACGTGCGTTTGTGCCAACTCGCCGTCAGCCTGGGTGGCGTTGAATCCCTCATTCAACACCCGGCTTCCATGACCCATGCATGTTTGACGAAAGAGGATCGCGAGAAGGCGCACATTACCGATGGGATGGTACGCTTGAGTGTTGGTATCGAAAATGTCGACGAGTTAATCGAGGACCTGGAACAAGCCATGAGCAAGATATAGCTCGCGCTTATCGGAACGTTCTGTTCACCACCCTTTCTTGGGCCCCACCAGGAACCGTCCTTCGCGCGGGGTAAGTTTCACGTGTATTTTTCTTACTTTCTCCGAAAGGATTTCTCCATCCGCATGAAGTGACAGAGGGCTCTCCAGTTCGATTGATATTGTTTCGGACTGTACGTACGTGACTTCTTTTTCCGCTACGTGTTTGCCATGAAATGTTTTAGGAAGAAGTCGCAGCGCACGCATCCTTGTTACTTCTCTCACGAAGCACAAGTCAAGCAAGCCGTCGTCCGGTTTTGCCTGCGGGGAAAGGATAAACCCTCCGCCGCTCGTCGTCCCGTTACCGATCGAAGCCAGAAACAACTTCGATTCAATCACGCCGTCATTCCACGATACCAGCGCTGGGACCGACCGGAACGAACGCAAGGTCATGAACACTGACACGAGATAGGGCAGAATACCGGAACCGAATTTCATTTTATTCGCTCTCACGGCCACTTCGGCATCGAACCCCAGACCGAGTGTGTTGACAAAACACCGGTGGATCTTTCCCCCTCCTTCCTCTTCGATTTCGATCCTCCCTATGTCCAATCGGAGAGGGGAAGCTGTAGTAATGGCATCCATGGTATCGAGCGGGTTTTCCATCCCGAGAAGACGGGCAAAATCATTCCCCGTACCCGTAGGCACGACACCAACCAATTGATCTTTCTTCGTCAGGCCATTCACGATTTCATGCACGGTTCCATCGCCGCCCACCGCGACAACCACGGCGGTACGCCCGTCCAATCCTGCCGCCAATTCAATCGCGTGACCGCTTCGTTCGGAAGTAAGCGTCCGGTACGGAATCGCCATGGATTCAAGTTTGCGAATAATCGACTGAACGGCGCGATCAACTCTCCCCCGCCCCGCAACGGGATTAACAATCAGGTAGTACGTTTTATCATCGGCAATCATGTTATTGAGAGTACAAAAGAAACTGCTTTCGCACAAAACGGGATTCCACCCCGTCGTGCATCATTTCGCCGGATACGACGTGGAATTCACCATTGACATTCCCGCGAATGAATTTGTATTTTATTTTCAAACTCTTTAAATTAGTAGTCTGAAGTATGAAACGTTTAACTAAGTGAGGTGTATATTGGTCGGTATTATTTTACAGGAGAATGAATCCATTGACAGGGCGCTCCGTCGCTTCAAGAAAAAATATGAACGAAGTGGCATTCTGAAGGAATACAAGCGTCGCACATATTTCGTCAAACCTTCCGTAAAAAAGCGCATGCACAAAATAAAGGCGGCTCGCAGAGCAAAGCGCCTTGCCGCCCATAATTCCTGACCATTTCACTTTATCTCAAGTTTTAAATAATTTACAAACCCTGCCTTGGCGGGGTTTGTCTGTCTGTACAATGATAGGTTCAGCGATAAAAAGACCGTAGCCCACATGGATTATTCCATCTATTACCACACGATGCCGGACGGCACCATCAAGCAAGTCAATCCATTCACCGGGACCGAAGTCTGGTCGGTCTCGGGTCGAGGCCGGAAACCGTTGGATTACGACCAGGAACACCGGCCCAAAAAGTTGCACCGACACGAGCCCGAAGATTACTGCTCATTCTGTCCCACCCGCTTCCGGGATATTCCACCGGAAAAAACCCGTCTCGTTCGTGACGGCGATTCTTACAAGCTCGTTGATGGATTAACGTCGTCCCAATACGAAAACGAGGACTATCTCTTCCGCCGGGTTCCCAACCTCTTTGAAATCGTATCTTTGAATTACTGGCGAAAGAACTACGATTACAAGCTGTCGGAAAAGCAACTCAATCTAAAAGATCAGTTCATGCAAGACCCGGCAAGCATTGATCATATCGTCGCGCTGTTGCAGTACAAGATGCGCTTGCAGGGAATTCCGGAAGAAGAAATCACGCGGATGGATACCAATACGTTTATCAGCGATGCCGATGCTTTCTTCGGAGGCGGACACGAGATGATCATCGCCCGAAGGCATTACAAGGAAAACGCGGAAACGGAAGACGATCTCTGCGCATCCGGCGACCTTTCCGTCGATGAACACGAGCAGTATTTCCGACTCACTATCGATGCTATGGTGGACATTACCGAGAACAACAAGTACGTCCGGTATATCAGTGTATTCCAGAACTGGATGAAACCGGCCGGCGCCTCGTTCGATCACTTGCATAAACAGATCGTTGCCATCGACGAGTGGGGCGCTGCCATCGAACGGCAGATCAGCATGGTGAAGGAGGACAAGAATATTTTCAACGTCTTCGGGCCTAATTTCGCCGCACTCAATAACCTCGTTTTCGCAGAGAACGATTTTGCGGTCGCCTGTATCGGAATCGGACACAGACATCCGACCATCGAGATTTATTCAAAATCCGTTCATGCCCGGCCGGATGAACATTGAACATACTCCGGAAGAGTTGCGGGGCATGAGCAATCTCGTCCACGCCTGCCACGCGGCATTGGGCAATACGGTATCCAGTAACGAGGAATGGTATTACACGCCGTTCGACTGCATCTATAATATGCCGTGGCACATCTTCATCAAATTGCGCGTCAACGTCCCGGCCGGTTTCGAAGGCGGCACGCATATTTTCATCAATCCCCTTGCCCCTGTCGAGCTTAGGGACAGGGTCGTTCCCGTCCTCTACGACCTGCGCGCTAATGGGGCCATAAGCAGCGATACACGGATTGCGGAGGAATGCAGAATCCATCCGAATATCCTCCTATACTACAAGGCTGTTTGACCGACCATGCTCGTTCTCGGCATCGAATCCTCGTGTGATGAGACCTCCGCAGCCGTCATCAGGAACGGTGCCCTTCTCTCCAACGTCATCTCCTCGCAGCTTTTCCACGCCCGCTTCGGGGGAGTCGTACCGGAACTCGCATCACGGGAGCACCTTCGCACGATCACTTCGATCGTGCAAAAAGCGCTCGACGACGCAAACATCACCGACCGGGACGTTGAGTTATGCGCCGCAACTTCCGGACCCGGCCTGATCGGCAGCCTCCTGGTTGGATTGAACTTCGGCAAGGGCTTCGCTCTTTCGCATGACATTCCCTTCGTCGCAGTCCACCACCTCGAAGCACATATTTTTTCCGCATTCCTGGAACAACACGACCTCTCCTTTCCCTTTATCACGCTTATCGTTTCCGGTGGGCACACACTGCTCTATCTTGTCAGGAGCTTCAGAC
>JAADGX010000065.1 GCA_013152135.1 Chlorobiota bacterium | reverse complement strand
CATTGTGACGGATGAAATCGACAAAGGCTATTACGAGTTTCGGTGGTTGCCGCGTTCGGTTCCAGCCGGGATGTATTTCGTGCATATGGACGCGACGCCCGTGGATGGAGGATCAACGGTCAGGCTTCGAACGAAGGTGTTATTATCGAGATAGACGTTTGATACGAAGTGCGGATTGCGATTTACACCTCCTTGTGGATTTCCCAAGGAGGTGTTTTTACATCTGCACGATGTAATACGAGATGACGGCAACGAAATATGCGAAGTAGGAATAAATCGCGGGCTTGATCGTAGAGATTTTCTTTATCGCAATGAGATAGTACACGATGATGCCCATCACGATCCCGAGAGGAAGAAGCCAGTCCATGAAAAACAATCCAACAATAATGAATGCCGTGAAGACCAGCCCTCCGATTACTGCTCTTCCTTTGTTTCCGAAGAGCGTCATCGCGGTTTGTATTCCGCCCGCCTGATCACCCTGAACGTCCTCAAGGTCCTTCAAGTTTGCTCCAAAGAAGAAGGTAATGAAAACAATCAACAAGAGGTCTTTGGGGAACAGCTCATAGGCTTGGTGCTTGAGGAAAAAGGAGGCTCCGCACAACACAACAGTGGAAGCGGCGAGTCCCAATACAGCTGTTGATACGAGAAAGAATCGCCGCAGCCGAAAGGGGGGGATGGAATACAGATGCGTGCACGTGAAGGTCGTGAGAAAAATCAGAAAGGTCGGATACCCAACATTGTATGCCAACAGTAGTGCCGTCGCGAGTGAACTATGCGCAATGATTTTGTATTGTCGTTCCGGGATGCGGGCCGAGGTTAACGGTCGTTCGGGGTGCGCCAGTGAATCAATATCCTGGTCTTCAATATCGTTATAAATGGTTGTGGCAAAGAAAAGAAATGTATAGCCCAGCAACAACGAGAGCAAGCCGAATCCGTCGAAAAACGTAAATGGAAACACGCTTTTATTTACCGTGTCCGTCCATTCGTATCCCCCGATGACCAGCCCTAGCACGAACAGGAAGAAATAATGTCCGAACCGCCACCAACGCAGGGAGCGAAAGATGTCCTTGAAGTATGTCAGCTTGAGCGACCAAAGGACGATGCCACCCTGTATAACAATCAGCCACAAGTAAACAAGAGAACTTCCATTGGCGAAATTTCCTCGAATAAATTTCGTTTCATAGAAGGTCTTCAACATCAACTGGTATCCCCTCTCATCGGAAATCGGGGTAAAATCAAAGCCCTTTTGGATGATGTGCGATAGAAGCGCGGGCCAGAATCCATACATCTCGAAAATGAAAAACACCATGAAAAACATAGCGAAAGTTCGGATAATCCTGGCAGTCATGTCCTTTGTCGAAGCAATGACGTACAGGATCGCCATAATCCCCGCAAGAAGCAGTTCCAACCTCATTCCATCCGAGAGACCGTATTGACTGAAGTCCTGGGTTATATCCCACGAATCTATTATCAAGTGGGGGATGAGCGTTGCATTCCGCATGTAGCCGATGTCAACACCCACGCCTCCGGTAAGGATCAAGTCAAAGATCGGTGCGGAGAGGATGAACATGAAGACGAGATACACGGCCTTGAGGATTTTCCGTGTATCCTTGTACGGGATGGATATCTTTATCGCCAGTACCAGCGTGAGGAATATGGAGAGATAAAAGAGCGGAAAGTGGACGAACCAGGCATTGATCGATTCGAAGAAATCCCTCGAGATCATTATGTTGTTAGGCTTCTCGAAAATCGCTTCGAGAAAGCATCGGAGCAATACAACCGCGATAAAACCAGCAATCCATTGTCCGGGCGTTGCCTGGTAATTTTCGAGCCTATTTATTATTGCGCGTAGTTTCTTCATCGATAATTATTACAAGATAATTAAAATCGCCCGAAAATGAAGAGATCCTTTAAGAGTGAAGGCTTGTGGAGCAAGACCGCCTGGATCAGGTGGCGAAGAGTGAGTTTTTCCGGAGGAAGATCGGCAAGGATGTCTCCGACCTTGTTGTACGTTTCATCGCTCAACGAGTAGATTGTGGAAGCTAAGCGAAACAACATACGGTGCTTGCGTCCCAGGAGCTTGTTCCATTGTTTTGGGTAAGAGTTTAATGCTTTCAGCGATCCCGTCTTTATCGCTTCGGCCGCTACTTTGCCCGCGATGATCCCCGCTTTCATTCCAGAGGCGATTCCTCCGCCATTAAACGGATTTGCCTGGTGCGCGGCGTCGCCCACAAGGAGAACGTTCTCCTTGACGATAGTCTCGAGAGTTGGTTCAGCGGGGATGCCTCCCGCAACGGTGGACATGATAGCAGCATCCGGGAATTTATCTTCGACGAAGTCCCAGACGAAATCGATTGCTTTTTTGGTTTTTGAACGCTTGGGATCCACGGCGCATCCTACATTTGCTTCGTGTGGACCTTTGGGAAATATCCAGAAATATCCGCCGGGTGCGTATCGGCTTCCCACGTAAAACTCGCACAAGTCAGGCTCGATATCAATTTTAGCGAGCGTCATCTGGGCGGCGGATGCCATGAACTCGAAATTCGTTGTTGTATCGATTCCCGCCCATTTTCCGACCCGTGATTCAACGCCGTCCGCGCCGATGATGATTTTCGCCTTGATCTGGTATTCGCGATGTTGAACGCGAACATTGACGCCTTCGATGGATCCGTTCGACTTCAGCAGTCCGTGGACGTAGGCCTTGGTGCGAAGGTCGGCACCTGCTTCCACGGCCATCATCGCCAGATCATAGTCGAACAATCTCCGGTTCAGAATGTATCCCCGTCCTCCGATATCAGGATCGACTTTATCGATATCGGGTTCACCAGCGATGCCGTTCGGAGCGATGATGCGGAATCGATCGATTCGATTCGTAATCCACTCCGGGCGAATATCCACCACGCCCTTCATGCTCTCGATTCCGACGCCTTCGGCACATCGAACAGGCCAACCGATGTCGCGATCCTTTTCGAGGAGGAGGACGGAAGCGCCGCCTTTTGCCGCGTGCAGAGCTGACATGCTCCCGGCCGGTCCCGCCCCGACAACAACTACATCATAACTACGTTTCATTTATTAGGTGAGGATTTCAGAAAAGTCCACTAACACCAGACATGAAATGATACTAAAATTTATGGAAATCTGTAACTGCTGCTCGGGCCGAATTCAGATCTCCATCGAATAAAGATACGAAACCGCGTTTGAAGCGACATGGTTGTCGGATTATGAGCCTTTGCGAGACATCTTCAGCTCGATCTCCTGGACTCACGAAAAACGTCCTGCTATTTCGTTGACCGATGGAGCGGAGCTCGTTTTTATTGGTGGACGGAACTGTGAATTGAGCGAGCTCGGCTTTTCCAGTGTGCCTATCGGCTTTTATTCTGAAAATAAATTTTGTATCTTTTCGCGTATTCTCCTGTTATGGGGATTAACTCAACCAACAGCACTGAAATCCATTGTTCAAGCGAACTATTATTTTACCGTTCTTATTCCTTTCAGTGGCGTATTCCCAGAATCTCCCGACGCCGGAACTTCACATGTTGCTGAATCATGAAGGAAAGGATAGTGTCGTTATTTCCGTACAGATGCGGAATCCGGGCCAGACCTGGAATTGTACGGGTATCCTTGTGTCGGTGGGCTACAATCCCATGGAAATTCACCCGGCCTTTCCGGTCTCTATTTACAACAAGTATTTCCAGCAATTCGGATGGACCGATGCGTCGAAGCCGTTTGCTGAAAACGACGGACAAGACCCGGATATCTTGTCGTACATTGAGTTTACACTGAACGATTGGAAGCCGGTTTCCATCGCCTCCGGCAGTTCGCGGATACTCTGTCGGGTCCAGTTTGCGATTTCGCGAAACGCATCCGGGCTTACAGACATCTCCTTTGTTGGAAATGATACCGGTAACGGTATCACGGGATGGTTGCAAAAGGGCGATCCCGTGCAGCATCCGTTTGCGGCGGTGTACGGGCTGAAGAATGTTTTGACGCCGGTAGAATTTCTCAAGGTCTCGGCCTATGCTATTGATCGAGGCGTGGTCGTGGAATGGTCAACGGTATACGAAGTGAATAATGCGGCTTTCGTGCTCGAACGCTGGGATGACGACTACTGGAAAGACATCAAAACAGTCGCGCCCCGTGGTGAACCGAGCACGGGAGCGTCGTACATGGTCATCGATCGCACCGTGAAAGCGGGGAGGAAATACCTCTATCGGATTCGACAGGTGGACCACGATGGAACGGTTAATTATTCGTCCATAATGCGGGTAGAGGTGCTGCCAATATCGGGTTCCTTCGATCTCGGTCTCTATCCAAATCCCGCATCGGCACAATCCATCGTTCAATTATTCACCTCTAATGAGGAAGTGATAGGAGTCGAACTGTACAATAGTCTCGGGAAACGAGTGATGTCTCTTCCGTATCGACAGTATGCGCCCGGCACTCACACGCTTGCGATGGATCTTTCCATTCTTGCGTCAGGCATCTATCATGTCATTGCTCACTCATCAGACGGAATTCGCACGTTATCGTTTGTCATGCGTCGGTAACCCTTTACTGATTCGGGCGCTCGCATATTTGCTTTGGATTATCAAGATTAGTACTATAAAGGTCCGACGAGAAAATAATATTTAAAAAAATCTCGACAATTACGAAAAAATTTCTTTGACGGAGGGAATATGTCACAAAACAGTTACCCTTTTTTGAAAGTATCGCTTCTCTTGCTCCTCGTGTTTGGATTATTTGGTCTGACGCAATTCGTAAACGCTCAGCAGCTTTCCAAACAGTCCAGGGGATTGCCTGTTTCACCAGATGAACGGGGTGACCGCGGCGCTGTTACATCCTATTTCCTCGGGGGGATGAAGGTCGCTCCGAAGGCGAAACCCGAAAGCAACGAAGTCGGCGCCTTGGGCGGCCCCCTGACCAGTCCGTTGCTCCAGGTTCTGCCGGTTATTGACGGTGTCATGTCGCCAGGTGAATGGACGGACGCTTTGGCACAGCCGATCGGATATCCGACCTCCGGATGGCCGAACTATACGCCGAATTCGGATGTCATGATGTACATCAAGAATAACTGCGATAACCTGTATTTTCTGTTCATCGACAAGAGAGTTACTCAATCGGACTGGGATACATACGGAGAATGGACGTTGATTACGTCGTTCCAGTTTGACATCGGCCCGAGTAATACGAGGGATTATACCTGGTGTACAAACCCGGGTATTTTACGCGAGGGCGAACTTGCGTGGCCGGATATATGGACTCCTACACTTGACGCGTTGCATGGATTTGTTGGATCCCCGAGCGGTGTCATTCAGTGTTATCCGTACGCATGCAGTTTCTGGTATCCTCAAGCAAACGATCCTCATTACCCCGCACTGGAATGGAAAATCAAATTCAGTCCTTCCACCGGCGCGGTTATGGAAGTTCGTGTACCATATGATAAGGCTGCATTTGCAGCTCAGGTGAGTTATCTCAATCCTTTCACAATCGGATTTGGTCTGTACTTGACGCGCCAACTGGGGGGTGGGTTCGTCAGTATCGATGGATCGTGGAACGGTTACAACTCGAATTATCCCTGGGCGGGTTGTATGTGGCCGAGTGATTACAACACGTTGACATTGAGTGCACCGACCAATCCACCATTCATGACGAGCTTCACGAATTTTGATTTTCAGACCGGTGTCGATGGATATTACGTATACAACGCCAATTCGACCGCGACATTTCAATTCGACATGGCTTCCGATCCGTCTCAGAATGTAAATGTCAAGTGGGAACTGGTTGGTCCTTTACCGAACTCCACCACGGCGTCTACCGGAAGCAGTACGGTCACTGCCACTGCTGTGAGTCAAACGTTTAATTTCAACGTTCCACTCACGGGCTTGACGAGAGGGTTCTATGACTTGTTCGTCACGATTGAGTACTCTGGCGAATGCGGTCCAACCGTGCAGAAAAATCATTTTCGGATTATGGTCAAAGATCCCGGAGAAGGATATTGTATCGTTTATCCGGGAGATTTGAACAACGATGGCGCATGCAATTTCAACGACCATGCGTTTTTGAACGACTACATCTTCAATGCAAATCTCAACAACTCTTGGTTGTTAGGTCCCAAGCGTTTTCTGACGGGAGAAATCATAGTTGAGACACCGATGGACATTTTCCGATGGGTTCCTCAACCGGCATTGCTGTGGACCTATCCCATCAGCTGCTACGTTGATGCAGACGGGAACGGGATGACGCATAACTTCGACCTGTTTGGTGTGAACATCAATCTGGGGCGTATGCACGGCACACCGAAGGAAGGTTCGAAAGTAACGGACCAGGACTTCACGATGATCCAGAATTTCCCGAATCCATTTAATCCGAGTACGACGATTTCCTATTTTCTCCCCGAAGAATCTCGGGTGACCTTGAAAGTCACGGATTTACTCGGGCGTGAAGTCGCGGTGTTGGTAAACGGACAGATGGGGTCTGGTTACCATAAAGCTGAATGGACTCCTGAAGCCGAGCAAAGCGGCGTGTTTTTCTACACCCTCGTGGCCACAGGCGTTGAATCCGGAAGGACGTTTACAAAGACGATGAAAATGTCGTTTGCAAAATAGTCTCTTGTAAGCAGCGTATCCGAATTATTCGAAGAGAGGCTGACTATTGAAGTTGGCCTCTCTTCTCTTTTGTACCTCTGGCACAGCGCACAACACAAACTGGCTTCGTGGCCCGCATCATTGGCCGAGGCAGAACAAGCGGACGACAAAGAAGGAAGCTACGTGACAGGAACGTGTTTCGTCGAGGGCGCTGATGACTGATACTCTTGGTTGAAAGCAAGCACGGTCGCTGAAGATGCTAGTTGCTTCGAAGCAAGCCGGAAGAAATTATCGTAACCGCGAAGGCGGCCGAAGAACACAGCAGTCTTGAGTCAAAAACGGCTGAGAGCAAGGATTCGGTACGACGGGGTCATTGGATGGCGTAAGGCGTGAGATGGATCAAGAGCGACATCTGTTCTCGGATTGCTTCATGGGTCCAAACTTATTCACCTACTAATTGAGTTTATCCTTGACATATAACCATATCTTTTATAGTTTATGAGCGGTTTGGGGAATATCGATAATTCGGATACTCAGATTTGCTCGAATTCCCATTATTTCCGAGCACGTATTGCGAAAGGCTCAAGTATAGGTGGTTGCCCGTAAGATCCTTGTTATAGTTATTTTTCTCGCTCCATCGATTCTTTTTTCTCAAACGCCTAGACTTGAGATGAAGGCATATTACCAAGGAGCAGATAGTGTCGTCATTGGTTTGGTCTTGGTCAATAGTGGTCCAGCATGGCAGGCGACGGCTATAATGGCGACCGTTGCTTACAATCCTCAGGAAGTAACTCCATGGTCCGGAACGTTGAATCAGAAGCCCATCAATAACCATTATTTTGCTCAATTCAAGTGGACGTCATTGTCGAATCCTTGGACAGAGACGAATGGAGTGAATCCTGATTTGATCACCTATACCGAAATTGCGCCAACGAATAAGTATTACCAGATCAAGCAGGGAGAAACCATTGAATTATGCCGCATGGTTTTTCACAATACGGGTAATCCGAACAACCAGAAAACAAACTTCTCGTACTATGGGAATATCACCGGATCAGGAGTAACCGGTTATAAGAAAAAGAATGACGCGCAGCAGTATGCCTTCACGTCGGTCAAGGGGTTAAAAGACATTTGGACGCCGGTTGAATTAGTTTCGTTCCAAGCCAGGGTGCTTCCCTCGGGCGTTCGATTGTCGTGGGAAACTTCCTTCGAATCAAAGAGTCTCGGATTCCGGCTCCAGCGCCGATCGGCGGAAAGATGGGATGATATCACCTGGATTCACTCTCCATCTGAAGACGGATCAAAGACCTACGTTTACGACGATGTAACCGTTGCATCGGGTACGTGGTATCAATATCGTTTGGTACAGGTGGATATAGACGGGCGCACTGAAATATTTGAAGGACCAACGGTCTATTATCAGTCGAAGGCTGCTGAACTCGCGGCTTCCGTCTATCCAAATCCTGTTGTCAACAGGGGAAATCTTGAGATCTCTGTTCCGGCTGACGGAGCCCTTGCAGTTACGGTTTACGATCAATTGGGCAGAATGGTACAACGATTTTCGGATGATCATGTATCGAAGGGGATCAAAGTCTACCGTTTGGAGAAATTCAGACCCGGCATGTACATGGTTGGAATTACACACAAAGATGGAAAAGCCCGTTTCATGTTTGTACAACAATAAAAAACTCTCCGATAATCAGATACTTATTAAAGGATAAATCAACTAATGAATGGAGGTGTACCATGAAAAAAGCGATAACAATTCTTTTCCTGTTTCTGGGGATGGCGCTGATCGTAGGCCCATTGACGGCACAGCAGGTTCAGAACCAACGGTCGGCGGATGTCCGGTCCATACAGCCCACACGGGATGGAACGCTGCCACCAGAAGCGGTTCGTTTGACCGATTCACCGGGTGAATTATCTCCCGAATTGTTCCCACCCCCAAGTCAGATGACAAATCCTCAATTTGGCGGCAACGCCGTTCCGCAGGGGGGCAATGTCACGAGTAATCTCGCGCAGGTCATTCCTACGATCGACGGTAAATTTGACGCGGGTGAATGGGATGACGCAGTGAGGCTGTACACGAGTAATTACTATTTTACTCATGGCAAAGAACCCGTCTATCTTTATATCAAAAACGACTGCGAGTACCTTTACATTGCATGGACGAATCAAAACGTCAGCTCTGCGGACTGGGCGACATACGGCCCGGCATCCGAT
>JAADGX010000203.1:3419-12246 GCA_013152135.1 Chlorobiota bacterium | reverse complement strand
GAAGATGGCCGCCTGGGCGGTATCGCCGATGTACTGGCTCTTGGATTTCGCCGCCTTGAACACGTGCGTTCCGACGGGGATTCCGTGGATGGTGTACTTTCCATCGCTGTCGGTTGTCGTCTGAAGAGGTGAGGCATCGGCCGGGTTATCGTATAACGCCACGCGGGCTCCGGGAATGGGAACGGTGCCGACTTTTACCGTTCCCGAGAGCGCTCCACCGAGCTTGAGGGGAACCTCGAGAAACGTCCACGACTTGCTTTCATCGACGACGGTGGAAACGATCTTTTCCACGTAATCGGAGTTGTCCGGACCGCGCACGCGCACGATGGCGTTATCGCTCGGCGACGTCCAGACGAAGTACGCGACGCCGTCGGCGTCGACCGAGTCGGGTTCGGCGTCGTTGACCCGGATAACGGCTCCCTGGATGGTTTTCTTGACGGACGTGCCGGGGATGTACTTGTTGGGTGAACTTTTCGCTTTCCAGCTTTTGCTGGTCTTGGGAGTCATCGTTACCGCCTGCACGGCAAGGCGGTGCTGCTTGATGAACACGGTAAACGCGCCGATATTTTCGGCGTCCTCCGGGAGAAGCACCAGGAGAGTCTCGGGATAGTAGAGCGATTGATTGTCCGGGAGGACGTAGAGCCACTGGAGGCCCATGACAGCGGGCGTTGTAAACTCTTCGTCGTACTCAAAAACAACGGGAATGGCTTGAACTATCTGGAGTTTCTTGTTTTTAAGCATTCCCGCCGAGCTGCTCTTTATGACGAGTTTGTTGGGAGCCGGTTTCTTCAGGTATCTGAGCGCTCCGGTTTTCTTGGGCTTGATTTTTTTCACCGTGTGAACCCATTCACCCTGTCCGATCCGCACCTCCGCTGCCACCGGCCGGCCGAGTTCGTCGACGATCCGTCCTTTTACGGTCAGCGCGGGTTCCAGTTGGATCGTCGTGTAATACTGCTGGCCCAACTCGACAAAGATCGCGTCCGATTGGTATTTTTTGAAGCCGTACTTTTCAACTCTAATAAAGTAGAAGATCGCCTTCGCCTCCGGGCTGTCACCCGTTGGATCAAGGTTGTCGAAGACGAAACCGCCGGAATCATTGGTCATTGTTGTTCTTAACTCCCACGGACCAAAGGAGAAACCATAAAGGGTTACTTTGGCGTTCTTCACCGCTTGCAAGGTATTGTCGCTTCTATAAACGCGACCGGCGATGCGTGGTTTGTGGGGCTTTACTTCTGCAAGCACAGTAACATGCATGATAGCCGGGTCGTAGCCTTCGTTGATTATCGCCGCATCAAACGACATACCGTGTCCCGCTTCATCTTTTTCATCCATGAGAAAACCGAATTTGAACGTCCGCCACAGCGTGTGATAGTAGTAGACTCCTTCCTCGGGCGAAGAAACGAGCAGGTGGTACCTGTCGCTGCCTCCAACGTTCTTGACCATGTATTTCAACGTGGTTTTCCCTTCCGCGTTCGTCTTTCCCCTGGCGATGACTTCGGCCTTGGCCTTCTTCAGGAAAAAAATATCATCCACGGATTGATAGGGTTTAAGAGTGCCTTCTTCGGGAGGAACATCGTAGGGTCGGGTCGTCCGGACGATTCTGACGTCCATGTTGGGAAGCTGGCTTCCCTTGACCTTGTCCTTGACGCTGACGGTAACGGAATAGGACCGTACGAGGGAGTAGAGAGTTCCCACGTCAAAGAGTTCACCCGGCTGGACCTTGAATTCATCCGATGGACTTAACAGGTGCGGATCATTCACCATGATCTGGTAGTAGCGATACAAGTCCCCGGTAAGGGAGTTCACGAATTCATTGCTGCCGCACTGGATAAGAGCATTTTTCAAAATTCTACCAGTGGAATCCTTGGCGAAGAACATGAATTCAAAAGTGCCGTCCGGGTTCGTGGTAGTTGTCGCGATCAGTTTTTCTGCTTCATACGTTTTTCCTGAAGCGGTGAATGGGTAATAACCGCAGATGGGATTGGTTTTCGTACGCAGGTAGAGTTTCAAGTGAAGGCCGCCGAGAGGCAGGTTCTTTTTCAATCCAACATTTGTTTGGAGATGGGGTGTGGTCTTCAGCGATATTCCGCTCTTTATGACCTGGCCTCCTCCGGGTTGAGGCTGATTGCTTTCGGAGAGCGGTGGTTTTCCTTTGCTGCTCTTGTAAATAATTGATCGTGGCGTGGGGATACTGTTCTTGTAAAAAGTCGTTCGCAATGTCCCCCGGATCCTGGTGAGCTGAGTAAAGACGAAATTCGGTGAAGTGCCGATGTTCATACCGGTCGTCTTTTTCTTCTTGGTGACATCTTTTACAACGGTGAGCTTTGCGGAGCTGTAGGTGAATGTCCTGATCTCGCTCTTCCCGTCACTTGTAAACGTGAATTTATTCTGCGGGTCGAACGCGCGGACACGCCAGGCGTAGGTCTTGCCGTTTTGCAGCTTGGGGTCGGAAGGGAGGAACTGGTACATGGGAAGAGATGATTCCCTTACCAATAACGGTATACCCGTTTCCATGGCGTTAACGATACTTTGCTGTCCGGGACTCAGTTCTATCAGGCGGAGTTCGTACCGGGCGAAGTTGCCTCTCCCCATCGCGACGTGAGACCACTGGAAGGTGGGCGCCGCCTTGATCGTGCTTTTATCGGCGGGAGCGATGAGGGAAGGAGGAGACAGCCTGCGAACCGTGAACCGCGAACATGCTTCAGGGGAGAGAGGGGAGTGAGGAGAATCGTACGAGACAACCTGGACGCAGATCCTGAAATTATCGTCCGGCAGTCTCCCGCTCTGTATGACTTCCTGTCGGGTCGGACCGACGTAGCGAACCGCGTCCTTGTCCAGAATATGCGCATCGGTCGCGGTCAGAATCGAAACGCCGGGAGAGATATCGACGGGCGGTATGGAGCCGTCCAGCTTTGTTTCCGCTACCCGGCCGCGGGCGTCGCCTTCGATGTACCCTTTGAAACGTACCGAATGGCTCTTGCCGGTAGGGTTTGTTACGATGAGCCGGACCGTGTTTGGATCGGATTTCCAATCAGAAATGAAAGGAGAGGGGTTGGGATCCATCTGGATGGAAACGCTGAGTTGAGCGAATAGCATCACCGGCATGCACAGGAATATCCCGAGAATGCCAAGCACGGTTGTTTTTCTCATGACGACTCCTTGCTGTCAGATCTGTATTCGAAAATGCAAACGAACAATAAATTCTCCGCGATAGTGCTCTTCCAAAAACGGATGGTGAATGACATCAGTTCATACCAAATGAAAACGACCTCGAATACTGCAAGCGTGTCTGTGTACCGCTGTACGAAGTACGTGACGGGTCTGCCGCGTTGTACGTGTTGAACTGGAAGTACAAGTCCAGAGCGTCCGCATTCGTGACCTTATATCGAAAGGAAAGCGTGACGAGGTGCTGAACGTCCGTGTCGCTTTCGGTTGATGCCTTGGTAAGATTCAACGTGTACTGCAGGGAAGCGTAAAGCGAGTTGTCGAAAAACGGCCTGGATCCGCCGATCGTGATGCCGGTAATCCGGTTTGACACGTATGCAGTGTTCATGTCCGTGTACTGGAACGACGCGGTAAACCCAAGCCCGGTGGATAACGTGCCCGAGTAGCTCAGCATGGCGGTAAGGACATCGTTGTCGCTCAGCGCTCCGGTGAGGATGTTTCGGTCCGCGTATTCCTGGCGCGTAACGTAGAGCAGGATGAAATGCTGCATGGTTCCCGTCAAAAAGCTGTATCGCGGTGAAACGGAGAATGACTGTGTCACGTTTTCGACCCGCGTGGAATCGTTCACTTGCAGGGCGGCGGACCGGTTGTTCATGCTGTAATTGGAATAGGCGGCATCGACGCCGAAGGACGAGGACGGCATCCAGTTGATGTTGGCAGAACTGATGACCCGTCTCGTTGTGTAGGCAAGGTTATTGTACAGGTTGTCCCATTGAAGACCGATGGAACCCCCGGCGCGAAGCTTGCCGCCGGCAATGATGGCCGTGGGCGCGAAAGTGACTTCCTCCTTGTCGTTCTGGAGATACAGTACCCCCATGGACTCATACTCCGGTTCCACGCGCGCATACTCGATCCTCCCGATGAACACTTCGGAACGGTAGGTCGCGGACGTTTTCATCGCGAGGTTGAATCGCGTGGAAAGGCGTTCGGTGAACAGGCCGAGATGGAGCAATGGATTCCCGGACAGGTCGGTCTCCGGGAGGCGGGTATCACGGGACATGAAGCTGCCGGCAATTTCTCCGGCCAGTACAAAGCGCCCTTCCATGAACGTCAGCATTCCGTTGAGGCCAAAGACGAGGTTCTCGCGGGGATAGACGGCGCTTTTCACGGGCGCCGCGGAGAGGGAAGTCGAATCGTCCCAGGCGTGAAGCATGTTGATGTTGAAGAAGTTCTGTTGGCTTCCAAACCCGATTTTCGTCGCCCATCCCATCTGTCTGTACACCGGTATTATGCCCGCGAGCGTGTCTTCGGCGACGCTTCTGCGGAACCGGCCGTACATAGCGCTTGCATGAAACCAGTCCGCGTCCACTTCGAGTCCGCCGCCGAGAATCAGGGCGTCGGAGAGGGAAAAGTCGGATATACGCAGGGTTCGGTACCCCGCGTGCAACGTCAACCACTTGTAACGCGGACTCACGCCGAACTGGTTGAACGGCTGGTTGAATGAACGTTCTTCCGTTGACAGCACGAAGCTGAAAGGAAGATCGATGCCATAGATGCTCAGCGTGGGGTTGAAATACATCCGGGCCGTGTTGACGGGTCTGTTCGTGGCCAGGCCGGGGATGGAGTAATTCTCCGCGCTGGTCACGAGCGAACCGGTCAGAGTCACGGGAGGCGTGTCAGGATTGGAAAGATCCTGGGCCGATGCGCCGGCAGTCAACAGGCAGGATAGGATGAACAAGCCGAGTCCGGCATTGCGCCGCTTCATGCTTGGGTTTGCACGCATGGAAACGGATGCGGAGCGAGGTATTTTCGAAGCGAATGCGCCGTTATTCGGGGTAATCATGAAGGTAATGAATCCAGTATGAAAAGGTTGACTTTATGGGAGTTGGGTCGTTGCGTTTCATTCGGATTCCGCTTCTTTCAGCATGGATTCTATTCGGGTGAGTTCCATCTCCATTCCCGTCTCACGAAGAACGGAAACGAGTTTTTCAAGAAGAACCACGTTGCCGGGTTGTGTCTGTGCAAGGACCAACCATTCTTCCGCCAATTCCGCCAGGTTCCCGTTCTTCCTGGAGAGTCGAATCAGGGCATTATATGTTTTCGGGTCGGATTGACTCAACGTAAAAGCGCGACGGCAGGAGAGAATGGCCTGGCGGATATCGCCGAGGCGCTCGTACACGCGTCCCATTCCCATGTGGCCGTTCCGGTTTCGGGGATCTACGAGAACGAGTTTCCTGTATGTATCCAGCGCCGCGTCCAGGGCACCTGATTCTTCGTACGTGCGGCCCAGGAATTCCAGGAGCAATGGCTCCTCGGCATAGTGTTCCAGGGATGCCTGCACCTCTTGCTGAAACGAGGTTGCGTCGCTCCAGGAAAAAAGGCTGTCCAGTAATTCGCGGAGTCGGGTCGTTTGTTCTTCAAAACTTGACGAAAGTGAATCCAATCGGTCCGGGTTCAGAGAATTGACGCGGCGTCCCTTGTTGGCAAATGCGCCAAGGACAACTCCACGCAGGCTGGAAAGGTCTTGGAGGATCAAATCGACCGTGAGCCATCCCAGGTTGCATGCCGCCGCGGTATCCCCCTGACGCGCTTTCCACTTTGCCCTGCTGAGGTAAGGAAGGGGAGAACTCGAGCGCAGCGCAATGGCCTTTTCATAAAACGCCTGTGCAAGCCGGGTTGAATCGAGCTGTTCGTAAACGGCGCCCATGCGGATGAGAGGATAAGTGGATGAGGAGCTGTCTCGCATCATCTGTTCGTACAACGCGATGGCTGACAAGGGTTGGAACTGCTCGTAAACGCGGGCAAGACGAGTTTTCAACAACCAACTTGAAGGATGTTTCAGCAGCGCTTCCCGGTAGACTGTCGCGGCGGCTTGGAAATCGCCCTTCTGGAGATACGTCTTCGCGACCGCGCTGTAAATATTCGGATCATCGCGGTTGGATTCGAGTTCACGTTGAAAGTAGAACCGTGCTTCGGCGAGTTTCCCGGCTTTCACGTAGATATCGCCGATGTTTTTGTAAACGCCGGGCGCCGTACTGTCGTGCGACAACAGACGTTGGTAGAGGTCGATAGCGCGCTGGTATTGAGCTGCCTGGATAAAGGAATCGGCGTAGGCGTCATAGATTTTCTTGGATCGGGGATGTTGTTCCAGCAACGTTTCATACACGGCCATCGCGCTGTCCGGCTTGTTGTCGAACCTGTACAGGTACGCGAGTTGGAGACCGCTGTCGATATCCCCCGGAGCGAAGCCTTGAATCCGGGCCAGGATGTTGCGGGCATCCTGAAACTTCTTTTGCTTGAAAAGTATTTGCGCCAGCATGCGAAGCAAAGTCGCATCGCGGGATCGTACTTTCAGCGCGGAACGGACGTGGAATTCCGCTTTCGCGATTTCTCCCGACCTGTAATAGATGATCGACAGGTTCCGGTGCGCCTCGGAGTTGCCCGGATTGTAAGTGAGGGCTTCCTTGAAACTGCGGATCGCCTTTTCGATTTTTCCTTTCCGGTAAGCGTTCACACCCGTGTTGAGATAGGAAACGGACAGCAGTTTTTTCGCCTGGATGGATTGCGATGGTTCGCGCATCGCGGCTTTCAAATACGGCTGTGCACGTTCCGGGTGGCGCAACGCGACCAGGGTTGCGCCCATAAGCATCTGGACGCGCGGATCTTTTTCGTGCATTTTCAACGCTCTCAGCGCGACATCACGCGCGTTCTCCGCCCGGTTTGTCTCGAGATAAATTTGACCCAGGGCGAGGGATGCCTCCAGGTGCGTGGAATCAATCTGGAGAACGCGACGGAGCTTGCGCGCCGCGTCCTCTTTCAGACCTTCGTTGTACTTTCGTAAAGCGTCGTTATAGAGCTCCGACGGATCCTGCGCAAATGAAACCGCCGCTTGCACGAGGAGCAAGGCCGTAATCGAAAATATGAGTACTGGTAAACGCATGTCGGCTGATACACTCGGACGATTGATCGAGCGATTATTTCGTTTTGGCTGCTACTGCTTCGACCGCGCGGGACATGTGGTTCTCGTTACCGGACGTGTCCAGCGAAGTTACCCTGTAGTACTGTCCCGCGGAACCACCGGGATCAAGAAACACTGTTTCTTGTATCGGTTCATCGTTTATTTTCTTTGCGACCCCGTTCGGGATATCCATGCGGTACACGTTGTATCCCTGCAAATCATGTTCTTCCACGGCCTTCCACGTAATACGAATTCCATCCTTCACGACAACCGCGCGCACGTGAGCGGGAGGAGGAGGTGCATCGAGGTCTCTCGCCGTGACTTCCGTTGCCGGTGTTCTTTCGCTCTCGTTCCCGTAGTTGTCAATCGCGGAGACCTGGTATGAGTACGTTGTTCCCGGAACGGTGGATGTGTCCACGAACTCGAATGTCTCTTTGTCGAATTCTAGGACCGGTGCGGACTTGTCGGAAGGAACGCGGTAGACGCGGTACTTTATAACATCGAGCGACATACTGGGCTGCCAGTACACGAGAATACTGCCGTCTCTCTTTCCCCTTGCGTGACAACCGAGAGGCGGGGTGGGCGGTTCGAGGTCGGGGACGGTGATCGTTATTATGCGCATGACGCTTTCGTTGAAGCTGTTGTCAACCGACGACACGCCGTACACGTAGTCCTCGCCGCCCCAGAGGCCCTTTCCCGTGAATCCCCGGTCTTCATATTGCAGCTCGTCTTTCGGCAACACGTCGCCGGTCAGTCGCATGAAATTCGTTTCACCGGGCTTCTTGCGGTACACGTAATAGCCTTTCAAATCGCGGTCCGCCGGCGCCTCCCACCGGAGAACGACGTTCTGCTCCGCCGTTGTCCCCGCCAGTTTTTCTGGCGGCGAAGGCGGCGTGGTATCCAGGGGGAACCCGTTGATGATGTTCGAGAATTCGCTCTCGTTTCCGGATGTATCAACAGCCTTGACCTGGTAGAAATACGTCGGGCCGGCGTACACGGTCGTATCGAGATAGCGCGGATGATCACCTGGAATCGGGAAGGCGTTGATTTTTTCGTATTCGCCGTGCATGTCGAGGCTTCGATAGACGTCGTAGTGGGAAAGGTCCAATTCGAGGTTCATGCGCCACGTAAGCAGGATGGCGCCTTCTTTCGAAATCGCGTCCAGGCCTTCCGGGAAGGAAGGTGGCGTAATATCCGTTGGAGTTGCGGAAGCATAGACGGAGGGTTGGCTCTCCCTGCCGATGAAATCGACGGCGCGCACGTAGTACGTGTAGGTCGTATTGTTTTCAACGTTGATATCCGTCCGGTACTTCAGGTCTTCCTGGCGAAGCGCGAGGACGCGGTTGATCTTCTGAAATTCTCCGTCCTTCATACGGCGATAGATATTGAATCCGATGGTGATGTCATCGGGGTCGCCTTTATACGGCTGGTATTCCCAGGATATTTTGACCTGGCCGTCTCCGGCGGTGACTTCGATATGTTCTGGAGAGGGGGGGCGTCGATCGCGCACCGTTATGCGGCGCGATGCGGATTTCAGGACGCTTCCATCGTAGTCGAGAAAATCGACGCGGTAGGTGTACGATTTACCTGTCTGTACGCTGTCATCGATGAACAGGCGACCCGCGACACGGGCGACCCTGAGGCTGGCAAAGGAGAGAGTGGCGGACGCGCCGGCATCGGACCTGAGTCGCTGGACGACGTCGA
>JAADGX010000203.1:0-3375 GCA_013152135.1 Chlorobiota bacterium | reverse complement strand
GCATGAATCTCGCGCGATCGGGATCGACGACCGGCGCCACGGGATAGGGCGTTCTGGGGAGAAACTCCTTGTCGGCAGGGCCTTTGCGATAAACCATGAAACCCTCCGTTCCCCTGGGCATACCGACCGCGAGGACGTAAACGCTGTCATCCGTCGAAGTGAGAAAGAACGGAAGAGGTTCCGGTTGCGCCGCCGTAACAGCCGAAAGAACAAAAGAGAGAATGAGTGCAAGGTTGTACCACCGCATCGGTAAAATCATTCCATGTAACCGTGTCGTTTTCATTTTGCCACCACCGGCATTGTTGCAATCTGTGACGCGACGTTGATGCCGTTCACCGCGCGGACGGACAGGTAATAGGTTTTGCCTTTGACAATGGCTTTTTTCGAAACGGCTTTCAGGTGAGCTTTGCCGAGGTGTATCGATGTAGTCGAACTCGCCGTCCACGGAATAACGTCATCCTTGCCCGAGGTGGAACCCAGGGCGTAACGATAGCCGAGTATTCCCGATTCCGGGTCTGAAGATGCTTTCCAGGAAGCTTCGAGTGTATCGGCGAGAAGGACAGCGATGAAAATCGGTTTTGAGGGCGGAGTGGGGTCTTTCAACCGGATACCATTCGAACTGCCGATTTTGCTCCACATGCCGGCGCCGTTCCGGGCTTTCACTTCGACGTAGTAAACGACACCCGGCTTCATCGGCGTATCGAGCCGGATGTTCATTTCCGTTTGACCGCCCGCTGAAACCCACGGCTGGACCGTATAGGTGAATTTGCTCGATCGGTTCACCACGCGGTACTGGTATTCCTGTATGCCGGACTCGTAATCAACGGCGCTCCATTTCGCATAGATCAGTGTAGAACTGCTCGTGAGCGGTCCGCCGTCATCAACGGAGGGAATAGTAGGGGGTGTTGTATCGCTTATATCGAGACTGGACTGTTTGGTCGGCGACCCCACGTCCCTGCCTTTTGCACTGTCTTCCTTGGTCACCGCGTACGCGTAATCAATTGTTACGGTCGCTTTGCGTTCAAGGGATATTCCGCCGGCACCGCGCACGCGAATCCAGACGTCGTATTTTCCGGCCTTGTGGACGCCATAGAAAAACGGCACGAGGAGTTTCGTGTAGTTGTCCAGGGATCGCCAGGTATACGAGGATCCGGAGAATATCTTGGCCGTTCCGTACGTTGCAGATGTCCCAATCTGTGAGGCTTTCCGTCCGATTTCTTTTTTCGATACGAGTTTCCCGAACTGAGAGGAGCCGAATTGCTGTCCAAGCAGTCCTTTTTGCTGTTCGGCTAGTTTGGCCTGACCCGATTGTTGTTGTGACGTCTGTTTTTTCTGCGGTGTAGGGGAGGGCGGGAATATATGGGATAGTTTAACCGGTTGTGAATATCCCGGGATATCGAAACTGTATTCGGCAATCGCTACCGGGTGTGACGCTTTCCACTGTAGTGAGAGCGTAGCGTAGCCGATCGTGTTCGGATTGCTGCGCATCGTCCCGGTGAATTGCGTGATTTTTGGAACCTGGAGAAGCTTCTTGATGTGCTTGCGGGCATTTTCAAAGTTCCATCCCTTAGCCCATGTGGCCTTGTACTGTTCGGGTTTCGAGGACTGATTCTGTACTTTCGGATTGTTCTTTTGAGAGACCTTACTGAAATTCCCTTGTGCGACGTTCCCTTTCAGAATAGTTCCGCCGTTTCCGGTTGACGACAACCCTGAAACCTGCGGTGATTTTCCGCTTGGAATGTTGAATGCAACAAGCGTTCCAACGATCACGTTGTCGGACGGAGCGGGTTGCAGTTTGCGCGTACCGGCTTCAAGTGAAAGCTGATCCATGAGGTCGTAGAGAAGCGTGTACAGCTTGACTTTGCGATTGTACACCTTGTCGGAGGTCATCGTGAACAGGCTCCATTTCGCCTGCAACACATTTTGATTGTACTGATAGGTCTGGAGGTACTGCTGGCGGGCAAGGGCCATGTTTTTCGCGGTGACGTAGAAGCCGGCCTTCGGGATGTGGTACCACATTTCCCTGCCAAGATTGACGACGATGGAATCCCAGTTGGCATACTGTTTTGACGTGTCGATCTTCGGGAGTTGTTTGATTCCCCCTGCTTTTTTCAACGTGTTGACAACGAGATTCCTTTTGAACGCCAGTACTTTCCACCAGTGCTCGGTGAACGAGATGCGACGCAGATCATCATCGATGTTGCTTTTCCAACCCATCAGCAGGGCTGCTTTCTTGCCGGCCCACTGCTGTCGGGCGTTGAAGTAATCCCATAAGTGGATGGAATAGGCGCTGGATTGCTGATACACGGCCGTGAAGTTGCCCACGAGGTGCGAAACGGAATTGTTCTTCCCGTAGAGAAGGCCGTCGATCTCTTTGAGATTATTGACGAATTTCTTTGCCAGGGATAACAACTGCTGCCGGTACTTGAGGTAGTCCGTTTTTTCTTTCTTCATGCCCGTTGTTAGCTTCTTGGCTTTGTTCTGGTCGAAGGCGTAACCGACTTTGACGGTCTTTGTCTTGCCATTCACGGTCACGGTCTTGTATTGGGGGCTTCCGACGGGATTCCCGTATTTCCCGAGGCTGGAAAGTGTCGGGAGTTCTCCTTCCAGGACGTTCTTCTTGTCCTGCAAGCGTTTTTGCACGTTCTTCGTTTCAGTATCCAGGTCCTTCAAGGCCGCGGCCAGCTTTTGCTTATCCTTTTCCAATTGCTGGCGACGCGCTTCCAGTTGAACGGCTTTATTATCCCAGATCAGGTCGAACACCTTGTTGAGATAGGGGTGATTGCTTTTATTCCCGATTTTCCTGTCTTCATCGTAGAGTTTCTTTATGGCCAATCCTACCAAGGCGGTGGCGAAATTGCCGCCTCCGGACAGTGTGATCAGTGCCTGGCCCGCGGCTGCCCGTTGCTTGTCGTTTAAGGTGTACATCGCCGCCCGCGCTTTTTCCAGGTCCTTCGCCAGCTTGTCCATCTCGGATTTCATCTGTTTCCCCGTATTGCGCGCGTCGGCGATGATGTCGTCGTACTTGCTGTTTTTGCCGGTGCCACCGTCGAAGCCGACCTTCCCGACGGCAACCCAGACGCGGCCCTCCCAGCTTATCACCCAGACGACGGTCACTTTCAGATGCCCCGCGGCGAACACTATGTACTCCGGCTGCCCGATAAACGCTCCTTCCAGGCCTATCTCCGCACCGACCAGGCCCCACAGCACTTCACCCCAGGCTTTCACGCTGGCATACGCCCCCCAACTGACTCCAACTTTCCACCAGACCATCGTTTCGTATCGTATCCCGCCTTCGATCACGCCGACATCGATGCTTTCCTCGAACGCGAGGTCGAACAAGAACCCGGAACTGCCTATGTATAATTCCGAGGA
>JAADGX010000023.1 GCA_013152135.1 Chlorobiota bacterium | reverse complement strand
TTTACGCGTTCTTCGACGGAGGATACCACTTGTTTACAAACGGAACGGGAACATCGTACGTGTACCTGAACCACAATGACAACGCGTGGAAAACGTCCTCGGATTCGACGAAAAAGGAAAACTACCGTGCGGCGGATGGAGAGGATGTTCTTGTCAAGATCGGAAGGTTTCGTCTCGGAAGCTGGAACTACAAGGGCCAGGACGCGAAGCGGTACCGCCATTACGGCCCGATGGCACAGGACTGGTTCACGGCCTTCGGCCACGACGGAATAGGTGTGATCGGCAACGACACGTCGCTGTCCTCGGCGGACGTGGACGGCATCGCCTACATTGCAATACAAGCCCTGGAAAGAAGAACGGCGATGCTGCAAAAAACAACAGCGGAAATGAAAACATTGAAAGAAGAATTGAGTTCGCTTCGGACAAGAGTTTCGGAGATGGAAGATCTGAAAGCGGAGTTATCGGAGATGCGGACGATGCTTCGGAAGTTTTCCGAGAACAATCCGGGTTCACAGGACAACTCCAACGTTGGGACGGTTATTCCCCATCACAACACCGGGAATGTGGGACGGCCGGTGGGGATAGCAGAATAAAGCAACACGTGTGATTTCAGTTCATACAACATTACAAGGGCATTGCAATGAAAATAATTGGTTTCATATTAACGATGGCGATAGCGTTAACCGGTACCAGCGTTGCGCAACGCGGCGACATTACTATTCCCGTCAGCACCCACGTGAAAATACCGCTGGGCGCCCAGCTTTGCGCTGATACATTCTATGTGTACGGCACGCTGGAGGCAGCGGATTATAGCGGCGTCTGCGCCACGGCGAAGGTGTACTGCTACGGCACGTGCCTCCCCCCGGATTTGCCGGTGGAGCTTCTTTCACTTGCGGCTTACCTTCATGACGGACGTGTGTACCTTCGTTGGGCGACGGCGACGGAAGAGAATAACTACGGGTTCGACGTGGAACGCAGCGTGGTCTCGCGCAGCTTGGGTTGGAGCAAAGTCGGATTTGTCCCGGGATCGGGCACAACCACGGAGTTGCACCAGTACGAATACAAGGACGATCTCTCGGCGTTCAGCCAGTACTCGGGAATGATTTACTACCGTTTGCGCCAGGTGGATATTGACGGGAAATACTCGTATTCGCCGGTAGTGGAGGTCTCGATGTCCAGTACATCCCAAAGCGCGCATTTGTACCCATCGTATCCCAATCCCGTTCGCGACGTGATGACGCTTGAGTGGTATCTTCCCGAGCCGTCGTCGGTGAGCTTGTCACTGTACAATCTCCAGGGCCGTGAGGTCGCGAGGATCCAGGAGCCACAACCGCTGGAACGCGGATTCCACGCGTTGCGCGCAAGCGTCGGGAACATGCCGAGCGGTATGTACAACCTGGTACTGCAAGCGGGAGAAACGCGGCTCTCACAAGTGGTGGTAGTCCAGCACTGAGTATTGTATTTACGGTATCCTCTGTGATCTCTATGGTTTGATCAGTTTTGCCACGGAGAGCACAGAGGATTTTTTGTTTGGTGTATTTCTTGTTTTCGTATCTCATACGAAAAAGCCGTATGTTATCCTCGAAAAACACCTTGTTTCACGCAAGCCAGCACGGGTTTTCTATCATGAACGACTACCAGCACACATGCCTCGACCGTTTCCTCACCTACGTCAAGTACGACACACAATCCGACGAGAATTCTAAATCCTTCCCTTCCACGGAAAAACAAAAAGTTCTTGGGGAGGCCCTCGTGAAGGAGCTGAAGGAACTGGGTCTCGACGACGCGGCCATGGACGAATGGGGATACGTGACGGCTACCATCCCAGCCAACACCGACAAGCCCAATGTGCCCGTCATCGGTTTCATCGCGCACATGGATACCTCGCCCGAAGTGTCCGGGGCGGACGTCAACCCAATTCTTCACGAAAACTACGAGGGAGGCGATATTGTCCTACCTGCTGACAATTCGATCGTGATCACTGTTGAAGACAATCCCGATCTCGCGGAAAAAATCGGCGAGACTATCATTACCGCGGACGGAACGACGCTCCTTGGCGCGGACAACAAGGCGGGAATCGCTGAAATCATGGACGCCGCCAATTATCTCGTATCCCATCCCGAAGTGAAACATGGCGTTATCCGGATTTGCTTTACGCCCGACGAAGAGGTCGGTCGCGGTACGGAGCATTTCGACGTGGAGAAATTCGGCGCGAAGTACGCCTACACCGTGGACGGCGAACAACTGGGCTCGGTGGAGAACGAAACGTTCTGCGCAGACAGCATGACCATTAAATTCAAGGGTGTAAACATCCATCCCGGCTTCGCCAAGGGGAAACTCCTGAATTCCATCAAGATAGCGGCGGACTTTATCGACAAGCTCCCCAAGGACGCCCTCTCGCCGGAAACCACAGAGGATATGCAGGGTTACGTTCATCCCTACGTGCTGAATGGTGGTATCGAGGAAACCTCCGTCAAATTCCTCATACGCGATTTCGAAGAGCAAGGGTTGAAAGAGAAGGAAAACTTCCTGCAGAAACTGGCGGAGGAAGTCGTGGCACGTTACCCGAAGGGTTCCGTGGAAACCGACGTGGAAGAATCCTACCGCAACATGCGCTATGTCCTCGACAAGCATCCCAGGGTCATCGACTACGCGATGGAAGCGATGAAGCGGCTGGGCATCGAGCCCCATACCGGCTCTATCCGCGGTGGCACAGACGGGGCGCGGCTTTCATACATGGGTCTCCCCTGCCCGAACATTTTCGCGGGCGAGCACAGCTTTCACAGCAAGCGGGAATGGATCAGCGTACAGGACATGGAGAAGGCGGTAATGACTATCGTGGAGATCGCCAAGGTCTGGGAAGAACGCAGTTAGACGTCGTGCATGTACCTCTCCAGGAGATCTTCCAGGGTGACGGCACAAATTTGAACAGAACGTTCCTCGTCCTTGCGCCGCGAATGAAACACGAGAGCGCGGAAGCACAAGGCGGTTTGAAAGGAACAATCCCGTTTACACACAACCCAACGTCGTGAGAGAAGACCTTGAGATCACACCGGAACTGGTCATACCGGCGGACGAGCTGGTGTACCGGTTTTCCCGGAGCGGGGGTCCCGGCGGCCAGCACGTGAACAAGCTGGAGACGCGCGTGGAGATCGTGTTCAACATTCCATCCTCCCGCGTCCTTGACGAGAATCAGAAGAAACTGTTGCGGGAACGCCTGCGGTCGCGGCTCGATGCCGGGGGATCGTTGCGCGTGGTGTCGCAGAGGCATCGGAGCCAGCGAGCGAATACATTGGACGCCCGGGAAAAGCTCAAGCGCCTGTTGGCCGGGGCGCTGAAGGAGCGGAAGAAGCGCGTTCCTACAAGGCCGACGGCAACGGCGATGAAGAAAAGACTGGAAGAAAAACGCCGCCGCTCGGCGATCAAAAAGCTGCGGGGAAAGGATTTCGATGACTGAAGGGAAAATACGTCATGCCAGTATTGGTAGAGTATCAAAGCGGCGGATGGCATATTCCCCCGCGTTCTTGTGACAAAGCGAACGGCAAAGAGATCAATGTTTGGATGAGAAACAGCGTAGGGGAGCGGTCTTTTTACGTAGCGTGGCTCCCGTCTTAAGCAGTCAAGAAATTCGCTTCTTCAGCGCTTCCCACTTGCGGTCCACCTCTTTCTGAATGTGCTCCACGTCCTTTTCCGAGAGTTTCTTGAACCGTCCCTGGGCTTCGAGGTAGTCGCGGACGGAGATGCCCTCAGGCTCCAGGTTCAACGTGTACTTCTCGCCGTGCTCGATTTCGAGGAGGGGGAAGATACGGCTTTCGACAGCCAGGCGCGAGATGCGTATGGATTGGTCGTCGGCGGTCTTCCATCCCGGGGGACAGGGAGAAAGAATCTCGATGAATTTCATCCCGCGTATGGACTTGGCTTTTTGGAACTTGCGGATGAAATCTTCCGGGTAGGCTACTGAGACAGTGGCGAGGTAGGGAATCCGGTGCGCCGCCAGGATACCCACGATATCTTTCTTGGGACGTTCCTTCGTGTGATTTTCCGGCGTCGTGGTCGTCCAGGCTCCGAACGGAGTGGAGGAACTGCGCTGGATGCCGGTGTTCATGTAGGCCTCGTTGTCGTAGCAGACGTAGAGGAAATCCTCGTTGCGTTCCGCCGCGCCGGAGAGAGCCTGGAACCCGATGTCGTAAGTTCCTCCGTCGCCCGCCCAGGCCATGACCGTGACGTCGCTTTTTCCCAACTGGTCCAATGCCGCTTTCATGCCGGAAGCCACGGCGGCCGCGGTCTCGAACGCCGTGTGATAGATGGGGACGTCCAGGGCGCTGTACGGAAACGGACCAGCAATGATGGACCAGCAGCAAGCGGGGATGATGACCATGGTGTTTTTCCCCAACGCCTTCAGCGCGTATCGCATGGCCAGCGAAGCGCCGCAGCCGGGACAGGCCAGGTGTCCCGAGTACATCAGCTCGGGTTCAGGAATTCTCGGTTGTATGTCAACGTGGTTCATGATCAGCTCCGTGCGTGTTATCGTTTGAGACCCATCCAGATGATGTCTTCCTCGTTCTTCTCTTTTTCCAGCGTGTAATCGACGATTTCCGCGATGTCTTCAAGCGTGACGTCGCGACCGCCCAGACCGATGATAAAGCCGAAGATGTTGGGCGACCCGGCGCCGTTGCCGTGTCCGTACAACGCCGCTTTCAGTTCCTGGTAGAAAATACCCGTGGCGCCGAAGGAGATGTTGCGGTCGATGACGGCGATCTTCTTTTTTCCCGCCAGCAATTCCCGCACCCGCTTGGTCGGAAACGGGCGGAACATGCGCAGCTTCAGCAATCCGACCTTGATGCCTTTTTCCCGGTACTCGTTGATAACCGCCCGGCTGTTACTCACCAGCGTTCCCGCGGCGACGATCACGACGTCGGCGTCGTCCAGCATGTAGGGTTCCACGATATCGTAAGGACGGCCGACGAGCTCGCCGTATTCCTCGCCCGCCTTTCGGGCCACCTCGGCCGCCTTGTCCATGGTCTCCTGGAGCTTGTACCTGATTTCGAAGTAATGGTCGGGAGTGACCAGTGCGCCGAACGCGTGCGGGTTGTCCACGTCCATCTTGATTTCCGGCTTGTACGGAGGGAGGTAGCTGTCGATGAGCTCCTGCTCGGGGATGTCCACGATCTCGTACGTGTGGGAAAGGATGAATGCGTCGAGGACCAGCATGACCGGCAGCGACAATTGCTCGGCGATCTTGTACGACATGATGACGGTGTCGAGTACTTCCTGGTTGTTCTCGCAGTAGAACTGCAGCCATCCCGTGTCGCGCTGGGCCAGGCTGTCGGTCTGTTCCGTCCAGATGTTCCAGCCGGGACCCAGGGCGCGGTTGACGTTTGCCATGACGATCGGTAGCCTGCCCCCGGAAGAGAAGTGCAGGAGCTCGTGCATGAGGGCGAGACCCTGGGAACTGGTGGCGGTGAACGCTCGCCCGCCGGCCGCGGAGGCGCCCATGCAACTGGCCATGGCCGAGTGCTCCGATTCCACCTTGATGAACTTCGCGTCCATCTTCCCGTCCGCGCACAACTCCGACAGTTCCTCCACGATCTGGGTCTGGGGAGTGATGGGATAGGCGGCGATGACATCCACGCGGGACAGCCGCGCTCCGTACGATACCGCGTGATTTCCCATCATGACTTTTTTCATAGGTGCACCTCGTTATCTCTGGATATCGATAGAATCATACCGGTTTACTTGCCTTCAGGAATGAGCGAGAGGGCGGATCGCGGACATTCGATAACGCAGATTCCGCAGCCCTTGCAGTAGGCGTAGTCGATTTCGTACCGGAACCGGTCGTCCCGCCGCTTTATGGCCACGTCGGGGCAGAAGACGAGGCAGTTGTCGCACATGTTGCACACGCCGCAGTTGAAGCACCGCAGCGCCTCGTCCATCGCCGCCTCGCGATCGATTGTGCCTTTCACTTCTTCGAAGCTGGTAATCCGCGCTCCTACATCCAGTTCAGGTACCTCGTGGCGGTCTTTCCGGGTGAAATAGCTGGTGTTGATGTGTTCGAAGGTCACGACTTCCCGGTTGTCGATGGGGTCGCCTTCGTGGCCGTCGCGGAAGCGCAAGAAAGAATATCCCCCCTTGTCTCCGACCCGGATCTTGTCCGTCAGCGGAGCGATGTCGCCGCCGTTGAGGTAGGTATGGATGGCCATGGCCGCCTTTTTCCCGGAGCCGATGGCATGGACCACGGTATGGGGCTGTTCGATGATGTCACCCCCGGCAAACACCGGTCGCTGCTCCGTTTGTCCGAAGGCGTCACTCTTCACGACGCCCCACTCGACCAGCTTTTCGGGGATGGAAGTGAAGTCGCCCTGTTCGCCGATAGCGGTGATGACGTTGTCCACTTCGACCACGTACTCCGATCCTTCCACGGGAACGGGCCTGCGCCTTCCGCTCTCGTCCGGTTCGCCGAGCTTCATTTTCTGCAGTTTCATGGCCTTGAGCGCGCCGTTTTCGCCGATGAGTTCCACCGGTGTTACAAGGAATTCCATGGGAATCCCTTCGCGCTCCGCTTCCTCGATTTCATCGAGAATGGCGGGCATTTCCGCGCGCGTCCGCCGGTAGTAGATGGCCGGGGTGGAGCCCAGCCGCAGGGCGGTCCGGACGGCGTCCATGGCGGTGTTTCCTCCGCCGATGACGGCGACCTTTTTTCCCAGCTGGATGTTCTCGCCTTTGTTTATCCTGGATAGAAAGTCCAAGCCTGCGAGGACACCGTCAAGGTCTTCACCGGGGACGTTGAGCTTGCGGCTCTTATGCACGCCGATGGCGAGAAAGACGGCATCGTGTTGAAGAAACTCTTCCCACGAGATGTCCTTGCCGATCTGTACCCCCGTTTTGATTTCCACGCCGAAGCGCTCCAGGCGGGAGATTTCCGCCGCCAGGATATCTTTTGGCAGCCGGTACCTGGGGATGCCGTACTGGAGAATACCGCCGGGTTTTTCCTCTTTTTCGTAGACGACAACCTGGTACCCGAGCCTGCGCAGGTGATAGGCGGCTGCCAGGCCGGCCGGGCCAGCCCCGGCGATGGCGATTTTCTGCTCGCGTTCCCCGGCGAGCTTGAACTTATCCAGGGAGAAATCGAGTCCGTGATCGCCGATGAATCGCTCGATGGAGTTGATGCCCAGCGACTGGTCGAAGTGATCGCGGTTGCAGCTCGATTCGCAGGGGTGGTAGCACACGCGCCCGCACACGGCGGGGAACGGGTTTTCTTCCACCAGCACTTCCCACGCCTTGTCGAAATCTCCGCGGGCCGCCCAGTACATGTACTGCTCGATGTCCTCGCTGGCGGGGCAGCCCTCGATGCAAGGAGCGGTCTTGTCGTGGTACACCGGGCGGAGGTATCGCCACGACCCGGTGGGATTGACCTCGGTCGTCCCCAGCGAGACAACCAGCGGGGGAAGATCGGATATGGAGGTAAAGGTGATTTTTTTACTCATTTCTGACTCGTAGCTTTTCGTCGGCTGAGATGAGGAATTCAGGGCTCCGATTTGGATTTTAGCGTGACGTTGCTTTGCATCTTCACTGATCTGAATGCTTCCTTCGAGGCCTCGACGTTTGCTTTACGGGCGAAAGGAACCTCTTCGGTAATCGCCTCGAGAATGGATTCCAGCTTCACGAAACCGGTTATGCGGGCAAACGCGCCCAGGATAGCGGTATTGACGATGGGATGCGCCTTCGATCCGAGACCGTGTTTGGCCGCGATCCCGCTCGCGTCAACGGTGGCGATACGAAACTCGCTCAGTTTCTCGAATTCCTTGGGTTCACGGGTCGTGTTGATCAGGATCCATCCGCCCGATTTCAGTCCCTGCGTTACGTCAACGGCGTCGATCAGTGTCGGATCGAGGACGATGACGTCATCCGGCTTGTAAATCTGGCTGCGGACCAGGATTTGCTTATCGTCTATCCGGATAAAGGCCGCTACCGGCGCTCCTCGCCTCTCCACGCCGAAGGTCGGGAAGGATTGCACGTACTTGCCTTCCTTGAAAAAAGCGGACGCGAGGATTTTTGACGCGATGACGGCGCCTTGACCACCACGACCATGGATGCGTATTTCGATCATTGTGTTACCTGTATGTAGAAACTGCGGGTTGGCCCTTTCTTGGAGACGGGGATCAAGCCGGTTACAAAAAAAAAGCGGTCGCATACCGGACCGCATCTACATGCATGGCATCGGCAAAATGGGGATGATTCCGAATACGGGTTGAAATGAAAGTCGCGCTGAATTCAGGGGACGTTTTTGATTCTTATGAAATAAAAGCAGGTGTCTATCAAACAGACGGGTGACGACTTGCGATTTCCTTCCCGATATTTCAACGTTGCCACACATCATACTGATAAGAAGATACAGATTTCTGATTTTTCAAGCAATGAAAGCACGGGATAGCAGCAGCTTAAGAAGCTGACAGAGAGGTGGGATTGGCTGATATTTCGATCCGTGAACTCGGAGAAAAACAGAGTGTGCAATCCCCGTGAACAGGGCTGCGGAGGGCTGGTTATTCCCTTGCAGGGGCGGGAAAACGATCCTCGGTTTGGCTTCCTAAAAAGAATCATTTCACGAGCAGGCACTTTCTGATTATTCGCGTGCTGTTGGTTTCGAGCAGGATCAAATACACACCGCCGGGCAGTCCGTTTTTGGAGAACGGGAAACTGTGTGAACCCTTTTCGAGAGACCCGTTCCAAAGTGTGGAAACCGGTTTTCCCATTATGTCCAGGAGCGTCAACGTGACAGTAGAAGGAGCATTGAGTTGCAGCGAAATCGTCGTCTGCACGCGAAACGGATCGGGGTAGTTGTGAAGACGGATCGCGGGATCGTCAGGGGTGTTGGCCGGTGTTACGCTGGTGATGATGCTGCTTACGTAAATGCTGCCGCCGAGTGTCGCCGCGTAAACGCGGGTCGCGTTCCGTTCGTCCAGGGCGATGTAGTTGATGCGAGCGTTCGTGAGGCCGGGACCGTTCGTGTCTGTCCAGGTTTTGCCC
>JAADGX010000176.1 GCA_013152135.1 Chlorobiota bacterium | reverse complement strand
TGATTCCAGCATGTCGCGCGTGGCGCGGGCGATAGTGTCTGTATCCGCGTAGAGCAGGACGGGGTCGAGATTCCCTTGCAGGGCCACGCCGTCGGGCAGGAGGGATCGCGCTTCGCCCGGGTCCACCGTCCAGTCCAGGCTGACGGCGTCGGCGCCGGTGGCGGCGATTTCCCGCAGGGACGAGGTGGCGCCCTTGGGGAACAGGATAACGGGAACGCCTTCCGCCTGGATTTCCCGGACGATTCGTTCCATGTAGGGAAGAGCGAACGCGAGGAAGTCCTTCTTGGCGAGAATGCCTGCCCAGGTGTCGAAGATCTGCACGACGTCCACGCCGCCTTCCCGCACCTGCAAGCGCAGGTAGCGAATGACGGCCTCGGTAATGGTATCCAGGAGGCGATGGAGCTTTTCCGGGCAGGCGTAGAGCAGGCGTTTCACGTGTGCGAAATGCCGTGAGCCTCCGCCTTCGATCATGTACGTCGCCAGGGTCCAGGGCGCGCCCGCGAAACCGATGAGCGGCACCCGGCCATCCAGGTTTTTCCGTGTCAGGGCTTCCGCGTCGTACACGTAGCCCAGGCGTTCTTCCACACCGTCCAGGTTCAGGGAAGCGATCTGCTCCTCGGTGCGGATGGGATTGGGAAAGCGCGGTCCGCCCTTGCCTTCTTCCACCACCAGCTCCATGCCCAGTGCTTCGGGAATGACGAGGATGTCCGAAAAGATGATGGCCGCGTCCACCCCCACGATGTCCACGGGCTGGATGGTGACCTCGGCGGCCAGTTCCGGCGTCTTGCACAGGGTCAGGAAATCCGTCTTTGCTCGCACGGCGCGGTATTCAGGCAGGTATCGTCCCGCTTGCCGCATCATCCACACGGGGCGGCGGGGAGTGGGCTGGCACCGGGCTGCGCGCACCAGGAGGTGCTCGGCGATACTGTTTGACGAGGTAACGGAGTCCCGTGTATCAGGAGTTGGCGTCATGTTTCTGCTCTTGATGGTTTGTATTCGTTGTGGTATCCGGCTGCCGCGCCTCACGGTGTCCTAACTGGAGGTATTGTCCGATGGCGAACGCCAGCGCCTCCGCAGTGGCTTCGCCCGGCATGATGTCCACCCGCAATCCCAGCCTGGTCGCTTCCGCGCCGGTCGTTTCGCCGATGACGGCAAGCGGGACGTCTTTTGGACCGCTTTCGGGCAGGAGCTCGCGGAAGCGCCGCACGGCGGACGGAGAATAAAAGGCTACGCACCGGACGAGGTCGCTCACCCACCATTCGCGGAACGCACTGACGGCTTCGGCCGCCGGGGGAAGGTTCCGGTACGCGGTGACGCGGTCCACGCGCGCTCCGAAGGTTTCCAGCGAAAGCCGGAGATCGTCGCGACCCAGGTTCGATTGAAAAATCAGGAACCGCTTCCCGGCGGGGTCGCCCAGCGTTTCGACCAGGGCGGCGGCGGAATAGGCGGCGGGCAGCGGGAGCAAGCGGAAGCCCTTCGCCTGGAGGGGTTCTCGTCCAGCCGGTCCCACGGTGGCGACGGGCGGGGCCTGGAGGGGGTCGATCTCCAGGGCTTCGATGCGTTCCAGGAAGAATCGTACCGCGTTGGCGCTGGGAAGGATGACGGCGTCGCAAGTGTCGAGCGTACGAAGCGCCTCGTCAACGTCCCGCCAGGTCTCCGGCGGCTCGATACATACCAGCGGCAGGAAGCGTGTTTCGAATCCCATTTCACGTAAAATGCCGGGGGTGGGGTCGTCGTCCCTGCGGGCGCGGGTGAGTAGTACGAAGGTCTCAGTCATGGGCGTTACCTCTTTCCACCAAGGCCAGGATGATGGAAAACATGTTTTCGCGTTCCTCCTTGCGACGGTCCTCGTTGGCGTTGGCGTGAATGCCGCGCATGGCCATGCCGTCGATGATGCCGAAAATGCAGTCGCCGAGGAGGTTGAGTGATGAAAAATCCCTGAAGGCGCCTTCCGCGATGCCCCGTCGCAGGATGGCTGTGAGCATGACGCGGAGTTGAGCCCGCAGCTTCCGGCAGTTCTTGGACTGCGGCGAAGACGTCTTCACTTCCTCGCGTTTCCAGATGACGAAGAAGTTCGGGTATTTCAGAAAGAACGAGTACAAGTGCACCACGAATCGGCGGAGATCCATGACGGGAGGATGCCGGTATTGCAGGCGCTCCTCGAGCTGTCGTATAAGGGTCTGCATCCTCGTTTCGATAATGGCGAAGTACAGCTCCTCCTTGGAATTGAAGTAGTTGTACAGCGTTCCCTTGGCGAGGCGTGCTTCCCGGGCCACGTCTTCCATGCATACGTGATGGAAATCCAGGCGGGAGAAAAGCCTGGAGGCGACCTCCAGGATGTAATGTTTTTTCCGTTCCGCCAGCGGCAGTGTTTTCATGATATCGATATCACCCATTGCGGATTCCTTCCAGGATTTCCCGGGCCCCGCTCGCGAGGAGCTTGTGACCCAGTCGGCGTCCAAGATCGGCGCTGTTGTCGGGCAGGCTCGAGCCGTGTGCGTCCAGCAGGAGAGTGCCGTCCAGGTTGCCGACCACGGCGTCGAGGTGCACGCGGCCCTTGCGCATGCGGGCGAACGCACCGATCGGGATCTGGCAGCCGCCTTCGAGGGTCCTGAGGAGCGCCCGTTCGGCTCTCGTGCAGGCGTGTGTCGCAGGGTGATCGAGTTTCCTCACGAAGGATTGGACACGGTCGTCATCCTTGCGGGTTTCGATGCCCAGGGCACCCTGTCCTACTGCGGGGAGCATGATTTCCATGGGCAGCGCCTGGCTGATGCGGTGTTCCATGCGCAACCGCTTCACACCCGCGTAGGCCAGGATCATACCGTCCCAGGAGGAGGAGTCGAATTTCTTCATGCGCGTGTTCAGGTTGCCCCGCACGTCCACGATGTTCAGGTCGGGCCGGTAGTGAAGGAGCTGGCTCTTTCGGCGCAGGCTACTGGTGGCGATCACCGCTCCCTCCGGGAGGTCGTCGATGGTACGGACGTGGCGGGCGATGAGAACGTCGTGCGCTTCCTCTCGACGCGTTACCGCGGCGATGTGGAGACCGCGGGGTACGCTCGTGGGAATATCCTTGAGGCTGTGCACGGCGAGATCGACGGTTCCGTCGAGAAGGAGATTTTCGATCTCCTTCGTGAACAGGCCCTTGTCGCCGATCTTCGCCAGGGGCGAATCGAGTATCTTGTCGCCCTTGGTCTTGGTTACGACAATCACGACTTCGAGTCCGGGAAATTTCGCCTGCAGGGTGTCGCGCACGTAGTGGGCCTGCCACAGGGCCAGCTCACTGCCACGCGTGCCGATTTTGATGGTGTTACTGGTCATTGTCTTTACCGGGAGAAGGTTCATCCGCATGATGGTCGTCCGTGTCCGGCGCTTCGTCGTTAAGATCGAAAACCTCCCGCAGCACTTGCACCGTCATGTTCAGCGACGTCACGTCGTGTGTCTGCGTCCGCAGCGATCTCATGGTGGGATGAAGGATTTTCTGGAGGATGCGATGTGTGAGGAGTTCGACCGCCTCGAACGATTTTTCATCGATTCGGTGCCGGAACCGTTCGAGCTCGTTCTGTCGGACGCGTTCGAATTTCTCCCGGATCTTCTGGATGGTCGGTGTCGCTTCCAGGGAGTTGTACCACACGAAGAAGCGCACCAGCTCTTCCGTCACGATGGCCCCCGCCTTTGGCAGTTCTTCCTTACGCTTGCTGATGTTGTGATCCACGATGCCCTGGAGCGCGTCGATATCGTTCAGAAACACGTTGCCCACCGATCCCGCGCCCGGGTCGACGTTGCGGGGAACGGAAATGTCGAGCACGAGCAGGGGCCGGTTGTACCGGCCTTTCATGCAGCTTTTAATCATGGCTTTGGTAATGAGAATATCCGGCGAGCTGGTGGCGGTGACGACCACGTCGGCTTCCCGGAGGGCATCGGGGAACGCGGAAAAATCCACCACCTCGGCTCCGAACTTCGGAGCGATCTCTTCGGCGCGCTTGCGTGTACGATTGGTGAACATGAACTTCCGGACTCCGCGGTCGGCGAAATGCCGTGCCGTGAGGAGGCCCGTTTCGCCCATACCGATCAGGAGTGTCCGTTTCTGCTCGAGGTTGTCGAAAATGCGCCCCGCCAGTTGCACGGCGGCGTAACTGATCGAGATGGCGCCGATGCCGAGACTGGTTTCCGCCCGCACCCGCTTCCCGACCCGCAGGGCATAGTGAAGCAGCGTGTTCAGTATGGTGTCGGAAGCGCCTTCTTTCAGGGAGAGTTCGTAGGCATCCTTGATTTGCTTGAGAATCTGGACGTCGCCCAGGACCTGCGAATCAATGCTGGCGGCGACGTTGAAAAGGTGGCTGGCCGCGCCGCAGGTAAAGTACTTGAAGAAGTACCTGTCTTCGACCTTGATCTCGGGTTTGAGATTGCGCAGGAAATCCTGGAGCACGTAGCCGTCGGTTTCCACGTCGTCGTGGGGCACGCCGTACAGTTCCGTACGGTTGCACGTCGAGAGGATGAAAGCTTCTTTCAGTATACCATCATGAAGCGTGCGCAGGGCGGTGGAAATTTCATCGTCGGAAAGGGCAAAACGCTCCCGGATTTCAACGGGGGCGGTGTGGTGGTTGATGCCGACGGCGTAAATGGTCATGACCGCAAGCCCGCATGATGTTCTAGACCTGGAATGTATGCCGTGTCATGTTTCCTCATATGAAGCGGTGGAATGTGCTGAAGAAGAGGTTGATGACGGTCATGCTGAAGAGAGCAAGCAAAAAGCCGGAAACAGAGAGCTGCATGATCCTCCGGCTGTCGATTTTGAACACGTAATAGAACAGCAGAACAGCAGCGTACAATAGCCAGACCAACGCCGTTATCACCAGCTTGGGATCCGCGTAGGAGAAATTCGGAATCGCGTCCGGGAGCCAGATCAGTGCAACCAGCATGGCCACGGTGAGGAACGTCAACCCGATGGCGGCGGCCACGACGCTGAGTTTTTCGAGGGATTCGAGGCTGGGAAGATGTTTGAAAAACGGCCCGAAGGTGTTGCGCCGTATATTGCGGTACAAAATGAGGAACAGGAAGCTGTACACGGCCGAGATTGCGAGGGCGCCATACCCGAAGATAGCGGTGCTGACATGGATACCTACCGTGTTGTCTTCCAGCACGGGATTCGGGACGCTGGGCATACGGGTCATGACCGACGAGACCACAACGAACATGAAAGCCACGAACAGCATGAAAAAGCCGGTCTCCCGCGATTTGGTGCGGTGTTCGATATACGCATACGTCGCCGTAATAGTAAACGCGATCAGGGACATGATCTCGAAGGGTGTCGTTACCATGCACCGCGCATACTCGGCGGTGTGCGTGCCGATGTAAAAAAAGTGGGTTACGAGCGTGAAAATCAGCAGCCGGGTCCTCCACCCGGCGGCATACGCGTCGTCGCGAACGAACGCGAGCCCGTATGCCAACGTCACCAGCGCGTACGCGATGGGGAGGATGGTCTCGAGGAAGTTGTTAATGATTGAAATCAAGTCGTTCCTGCCTGTTTTGCACTGACCGGTCAGTCATAAAGATAATCAGAAGATGAATATGTATCAACAAGTCCGGTGAAAAATGTTTGAATAGAAGGAGGGGGTGGGAAAAAGTCCCGGTAGTGAACCGGAACACTGGTTTGCACCAGGAAAGAACGTCCAAGAATGTTGTAACCCACCCCAGGCAAAAGAAGAAGGAGCGTTGGAAAGCGTCAGCTCAGGTGATAAGCCATTCGGCCAGCGCCGTGCGCAATTTCTCCATCGCTGCTACGACTGCGTCGCGTGATTCCGCGGGGATGTTGGCCAGTATTTCGTCGTGTAGTTTCACGTTCTGGTCGTTGAGTTTGGCGGAAATATCGCGGCCTTTCGCCGTCAACGAGACGAGAATGACCCGGCGGTCCGTTTTGTCCGGTATGCGGCGGACCAAGCCTTTGTTTTCCATGCTGTCGATAATGCGCGTGAGACGACTGCTGGTCAGCCCCATTTTGCCGGCGATGTCTTTAATCGGCATCTGGGAGTCTGCATCAAAGGCTTTGAGACACCGGAATTCCGATGTCGTCAGGTTAAGTTTCTGGGCGATTCGCTCCTGCTTTTCCTGGCAGTTGGCCAGGAGCTCAAATGTGAGATCAGCCATTCTGGCTGCTTGTCGGATTTTTGATTTGTAGGCCATAGACATGCTCCTTTGCTATTGACAAATTTACATATCCAGATTTAGCTTTGCAAATTTATTGGACATGAATATTTAAAGTTATTGATCGAAAAGTATCCGGAACTCAGGCATAAGCAGGCAAACCGTCTCGTTTTTTCGGTTTCTCCATGTTTTATCCTCGCGAGGTTGGGATTTACCGGAATCAATGCGTTAATTATCCTTCGGGGGAGTGCATCACGAGGCAAGAACAGGCAAGAGAAACAATGACGTTATCGCTGTACGATTGGGCGCTGGTGGCCGGCTACCTCGGGGTTCTTTTTTACCTGGGACTCCGGGGATCAAGCATGTCGCGCACGACGGTCAGCTCTTTTTTATTGGGGGGACGTACGCTTACCCTTCCCTTGTTCGTTGCTTCGCTCGTTTCCACGTGGTACGGGGGCGTGCTTGGAGTCGGCGAGTATTCCTATCGCTACGGGTTGTTGAATATCGTCGTATTCGGCGTGCCGTACTACGTGTTCGCCATCATCTTCGCGATTTTCTTCGCGAAGAAAGTGCGAAACTCCAACCTCGTTTCCATTCCCGACAAGTTGTACGAGACCTACGATCTCAAGAGCGGGATCACGGGATCGATCCTGGCCTGGTTTATCAGTTCGCCCGCGCCCTACTTCCTGATGCTGGCGGTGTTGATCCAGGTGGTTACGGGATGGCCGCTGGTATGGTCGCTGCTGGCGGGAACCAGCGTCGTCCTCGTGTACGTGTCCTGGGGAGGTTTCCGCGCGGTGGTCAAAACGGACGTGCTCCAGTTTCTGCTCATGTTCGCCGGGTTCATTCTTGTGCTGGGGTTCGCGGCCAGCGAATACGGAGGATTGACACGGCTTTTCGGCGCCCTCCCGGCCACGCACGTGAGCTGGACCGGGGGCAGGTCCGTGCAACACGTCGCCGTCTGGTTTTTCATTGCCCTATGGACGCTGGTTGCGCCGCCGTTCCACCAGTTCACGTATTCCGCGAAGAACGCGAAGACGGCCCGGTGGGGAATCGTGCTTTCTGTCATGTTCTGGATGGTGTTCGACGCGATTACAACCCTCAGCGGCTTGTACGCACGCGTGCTCGTTCCCGATCTCGCCGTCCCGGCCATGGCGTACCCGGCCCTGGCGGAAGCGGTGCTTCCCGAGGTCGCGAAGGGTATTTTTTATCTCGGGATGTTGGCCACGGTCATGTCCACGACCGACGCCTTCACGTTGATCAGCGCCATGACGTTAGGACGGGACATCGTGGGCAAGGTGCGGCGGATATCGTCCGAGCGCGTCCTGAACCGCTATACCCAGGCGGGGGCGGTGGTTACGGGCATCGTGTCCGTGGGAGCCGTTCTCCTGGTGCCGTCCATCGTGAACCTGTGGTACGTGCTGGGCACGGTGTTCATCCCGGGACTGCTGCTTCCCCTGCTGACCGCGTACTACCCGCGCTGGCGACTTTCTTCCCGCTGGACATTCCGCGCCATGATCCTGGGTTCGGGCGTTTCGCTCCTCGCCTTCGTCATCGGTGTGATGCGCGGATCGATGGACAATCCCGCCTATCCGTTTGGTATCGAACCCATGTACCACGGGCTCGCACTCACCGTCGGCATCTACATGGCGCGGCATGGAAGAAGGAGGCAAGAAAACGGGGGCGGCCGGTAAATTGACGGGGGCGTGGTATTTCTTTGTCTTTGTCAAGGAAAATCGGTAGAATTTCACACTGGGGAAAAATGCCCGCAGCATTTCATTGGATTAAACAGAGGACTGGTCATGGAACATTTTCGGCAAAGTATGCTCGATCTTATTATCGAGACCTCAACCAACCTTCCGGCTGATGTACGGGAGGCAATGGCGGCGAAAATAGACACGGAGTCACCGGGAAGTCGCGCCGCCATCGCCCTGGCCACGATCACCAGGAACATCGACATGGCCTGTGAAAATACGGGCCCGATATGCCAGGATACCGGTATGCCCACGTTTGTCATTTACACGCCGGTGGGGACGAACCAGGTCGCCATGCGCGCGGACATCGAATGGGCGCTCGCGGAAGCGACGCGCCTGGGCAAGCTCCGTCCCAACGCGGTGGACCCGCTGACCGGCAAGAACAGCGGAAACAACCTGGGTGACGGCGTGCCCGTCATTCACTGGGAGCAGTGGGAAAAAAACGAAATTGAAGTACGTCTCATTCTCAAGGGCGGAGGGTGCGAGAACAAGAACATTCAGTACTCCCTGCCCGCCGACCTCGACCACCTGGGAAAAGCCGGGCGAAATCTCGAGGGAATACGGAAGTGTATCCTGCATGCCGTCTGGCAAGCCCAGGGGCAAGGATGCTCGGCGGGCTTCCTGGGTGTCGGGATCGGCGGCGATCGCACCAGCAGCTACGCCTGCGCCAAGGAACAGCTCTTCCGCGACTGCCGCGACGTCAACCCCGATCCCGAGCTGGCGAGGATGGAATCGTACATCGTGGAGAAAGCCAACACGCTGAACATCGGCACGATGGGGTTCGGGGGCAACGTCACCTTGCTGGGGTGCAAGATCGGCAAGTACCACCGCTTGCCCGCCTCGTTTTTCGTGTCGGTGGCATACGACTGCTGGGCCTACCGGCGGCAGATCGTCAGTATCGACCCGGCCAGCGGCGCCATAACGGGCTGGAGATTCCGCGCGGAAAAACCGGAGCCGATGGCGGCGTCCGAGGGTATACCACGCACGGGCAAGGAAATAACCCTTACGCCTCCGATAAGCGAAGAACAGATACGCTCGCTCAAGGTCGGGGACGTGGTGCTCATCACCGGAACGATATTCACGGGCAGGGACGCCCTGCACCAGTACCTGATGGACCACGACGCCCCGGTGGACATGAACGGCGGCGTGCTGTACCATTGTGGTCCGGTCATGATCAAGGACGAGAACGGCAAGTGGCAGGTAAAGGCGGCGGGTCCCACTACCAGCATCAGGGAGGAACCTTACCAGTCC
>JAADGX010000112.1 GCA_013152135.1 Chlorobiota bacterium | reverse complement strand
CTACAGTGATTTGCGGCGTATAACCGAACAAAAGGGCCCTCCGGTTGAAGAGCTTCGCGACCTGGCGAGATCTACCGGCCTGTGCATCACCGTGAACAATACTGTTCGAAATTACCTCGATCTGAAAGCGTTGCAGGAATGTCACGAGCAGCGTGTTGATTCGGTTATTCTGGGTAAAGTTCTTTACGATAATGTGTTTCCGTGCCAGAAAATCTGGCGGATAAGTGAAAAGCTTTGGTTTACACGTTGTGCCTCGCAACCGAAATGACCCTGGTTTCTCGAATAAGGGCTTTTCGGACGAGTGACCCCTATCGAGAACGGGATCACGCGAATTTGATGGCGAACGACGTTTCATGATACCAGCGTTCAGGATCAGCAAGCCTTTTCTTCCAACCTCCAGGGTTGTGCCATGAAAACCGTTTCTTCATTCTCTTTCCTCGTATTATCAGTGATTCTCGTGCTGGCGCTGGGAGGGGCGGGAAACGACGACTATAATTTCTCGCTTTCATCTTCGGAAATAGTGTACCCCGGCACGGAAGCCCGCGTCAATGTGCAGAGTTACCGTTTTCACGGAACGCTGCGCATGAGGGTGTATCGTATCCCCGATCCGGTTGCGTTTTTCAAGTCGCAGGAAGATCCGCATTCACCGAGGATCAGCTCGCTTAATCGATCCAACATGTTTGACATCATGAAGCTGGGCATGAAGAAAATCGCCTCGGATACGCGTGTTGCGATACGTGCGATAACGAAGGAAGATGCGCGGCGCGCGCTGTTGAACGTCGTCGGCCTGCCATCGTTGCGGAAAGAACTGATCGAACAGCAATCCCGGGAAGTTCAGCGACCTGAAGAACTCAGGGAGTTTCCCGTAGTCAAGGAGTGGAACGCCGAGATCCCTCCCGCCTCGTACCGTTGGGGATACCACACCCTGGAAGTCAACTTGCCGCACGAAGGAGTATACCTGGTGGAAGGCAGTGCCAGGGATATGATAGCATACACGGTTGTCATCGTATCGAAGTATGGTCTGGTTACCAAGCGTTCCAGCTCCCGGCTGGTGTGTTTTGTTGCGGAGCGCCGGACCGGAAAAAAGGTGGATGATTTTCCGTTGTACGTGTACCAGAACCAGGAACGGCTGGCATCCGGGTACACCGTGGACGGGATGTTTTCCACCGATCTTCGTGTAAACCGAGCGGATGAAAATGCTTGGTGGGAAGGCTCCGACGCCTTGATCCTCGGATACAAAGACCAGCAGTTCATTATTTCCGACCCCGCGTACTACGGTTGGTATGACCATACACCCTACCGTGTCATGAATTACACGGAGCGCCCTGCTTATCGTCCCGGACAAACCGTGTACTTCAAATCCATCATCAGGAAAATAACGGACGTCGGGCGCATGGAACCCCTGGCCGATGTTCCCGTTCAGGTCAAAATCTATGATTCACGATACGCAGAGATCTTTCGGGATACCCTGACAACGAATGCGTTGGGCACCTTGCACGGCGAGTTCAAGCTGGGCGAGGAACCCCCTCTTGGATCGTATGCGGTAGCGGTCGTGATCGAGGACAGGGAGTATTCACAGAGTTTCAGGGTCGAGGAATACAAGAAACCGGAATACGAGGTTAAGGTTGTCCTGGATAAAAAACGGTACGCAAGAGGAGATTCCATTCGGGCACGTATTCAGAGCACGTACTTTTTTGGAAGCCCGGTCAGCGGGGGGAGGGTCGAGTACTTCGTGTTCCGTTCGCGGTACTACAAACCATGGTGGAAGGGGACCGAGTTCGAGATGTATTTCGCGGAAGACGAGGAGATGTACAGCATGTACCGCCGTGAAATGGTGGCGAGCGGAACGGGATTGCTCGACAACAAGGGAGAATGGGTTTTCACTTTGCCGAGCGGTGACCCGGCTGACCTGGCGGAATTCGATTACGTTTATAGTGTCCAGGCGAACGTGGAGGATGCCAGCCGCAGGGCGGTGAGCGGCAGTGCGAGAACCCTGGTAACAAGAGGTTTGTTTTCTCTCTCGCTTCGCACGGATAGCTGGATGGTGCAATCGGGAGAGAAGATTACGCTTCACGTTGCGACAACTTCGTTCGATGGCGAACCCGTTTCCGCGCCGTACGAGGTCAAGGTTTTCCGGTACTGGTGGGAACGCCGGGAAACCCGGTCAGGGAATGAAAAGAAGTATCGATATTTCCGGAAAGAGGAATTAATGAACCGGGCCTCGGGTCGCACCGGCAGCGACGGTACCGCAAAGCACGAGTTCCGGTCGTCGAAACCGGGGAGTTATCTGCTCGAAGTATGGGCGAAAGACTCCCGTGGAAATCGCATCCGTGAAGAAACCAGCGTTTACGTGACGAAGGAAGACCTTCCGGCATGGTGGAACGGCGGGAAACGCGATGGTATCACGATTATTCCGGACAAGGATTCGTACGAAGTGGGTGAAACCATGCATGCCCTTGTTACCGTTCCCGCGCCCGGTTTGGACGTGCTGATCGCAACCGAAGCGGATGATATACTGGATGTCCGGACGTATCATTTCGCCACCACGTCCCGTGTGATTGATTTCGAGATGACGCAATCCTGTGAGCCCAATGTTTTTTTCACCGTGGCAGGCATGTGGGATGACCAGTTTTACCAAAAATCGAAAAAGCTGCTTGTTCTACCGCGCGAGAAATTCCTGCATGTATCGGTTGAAAGCGATCGTCGGCAATATGAACCCGGCGCCACCGGCACCCTTGACGTACGTGTCGCCGACTACCGTGGACAACCCGTGGCTGACGCGGAAGTATCCATAGGCGTGGTGGACGAAGCGTTGTACGCGTTGTACCCCGAGCGCACGATCGCAATCGAGAAAGCGTTCTACCCCTTGCGCTGGAACGGTGTCGAGACATCGAGCAGTACCTATTTCTACTTTCGCGGCGAGATCATCAGGGCCGGTGCCATGCGCACGGCCATGCGACATCCATTCTCACGTGAAGAAGATCCCATGTGGCGTGAACGCCTTGCGTATGGAGACGTGAAGGGCGACGTGTTCCAGGAGCCGTCCGTGCGCAAGGATTTTCGCGATATGATATTATGGTTGCCCGAGGTACGTACGGATTCGGATGGCAAAGCACGTGTCCGGGTGAAGTATCCGGATAACTTGACATCATGGCGAGCGACAGTTCGCGCGGTGACCTTTGACACCCGGGTAGGCGCTGGTTCCGGGAAATCCATTACACGCAAGGATTTTCTCGTTCGCCTTGAAACACCGCGCGTGTTTCGGGAGGGGGACGATGTTACGATCGCCACCACGGTTCATAACTACCTTGAATCGGACAAGGAAGTCTCCGTGAGACTGGGGGGAGACAATGTCGGGGTTGCGGGGAACAAGCGTGTTGTAATCGTGCCCGCAAACGGTATAAAACGCCTTGACTGGCGGGTCACGGTGGGAACGCTCGGCGAGGCCCGTCTTACGGTTACGGCACAAACTGCCGGTGCCTCGGATGGAGTGCAGGTGACGGTTCCCGTTCTTCCCAAGGGGATACCAAGCGTGGAGGCGCAAACCTACGAAGGAAGAGAAGAGCGTGCGTCGCACACGATTGTTTTCAAGGTGCCCGACAACGCCCGCCTGGAAACGGCGGCGTTGACCATCGGGTATTCGCCTTCCGTGGCATCGTCGCTCCTGCTTGCGCTTGACGATCTCGTGGGGTATCCGTACGGTTGTGTCGAACAGACCATGAGCAGGTTCCTGCCCACGCTCCTGGTCGCGAGAGCATACCGGCAGTTGAAGGTTCCGTTGTCTCGCAAAAAAGTCGAGGCATTGCCCGAGATGGTTCGTTCCGGGTTGGGACGGTTGTATGGGTTCCAGCATTACGATGGAGGATGGGGATGGTGGAAAGGTGATGAGAGCGATCCCTACATGACGGGATACGTCGTTTACGGGATGTTACTGGCAAAGCAAGAGGGATATAACGTGGACCTCCGGATACTGAACCGGGGTGTAACCGCCGTCACCGGGTTTTTGCAGAAAAAGGATCTCGATCCAACGACCGAGGCGTACTTGTGGTACATCGTCAGCATGAGCCGGGATTTCTTCTCTGCCGGCAGGTGGAGAATGTTGACGGAAAGTCTGGCAAACCGCCATTTCTCGGGGTTGAACAACTGTGCTCTCGCGTTGTACACTCTGGCGTATTCCGGTATGGATTTGGAGAGCAATGCGAACCGATTTCTCAAAATGATGTGGAAAAACAAGACGCAGGATCAGACGGGATTATACTGGCAGGGGAAGTCGTGGCACTACAATTGGCAGGACGATGAGGTGGAAACGACAGCCTACGCGTTGAAGGCGATGACGATTTTGCATCCACAGGCGTACCGCGGTGATATTTCGAGCGCGATGCGGTGGCTCATGGCGCAGCGGCGCGGAAACGGGTGGCGCTCCACGCGGCAGACATCAACGGTGATATCGGCGGTAACCGATTACCTTCTTGCTTTTCCGGAGTTGGAACCGGAATACCATCTGGCTGTTTCTGTCAATGGTTCCCCGGTGTTGTCGAAAGACGTGAAAGCGGAGGACGTGTACCAACAAGCCGATCCGCTGCTGATTGACAAGGGCCGTTTGAAAAAAGGGGACAACATCGTAACAATCGTGAAAGAAGGCTCCGGCAGTGTGTATTTAACCGCTCGCTTGCGGTATTACACGCGGGAGCATCCTGTGCGGGCTCGTTCCCACGGGTTCGTGGTCGAACGTGAATACTACCGGCTTGACCCCGTTTCGATGGAGGGTTCTATTTCCTATTTGCCACGGCGACTCAGAGGGCCTTTAATGGTGGGCGATTTGGCGCTTGTGAAACTTCGTATTTATTCCGCGAAGGAGCAGGAATACGTGATGCTGGAAGATCCTTTTCCCGGCGGCGTGGAGGTTCTACGATCGGTTTCAGGCTATCGAATTATCGATCCTGGCGGGAAGACGTCCGGCACGATCAGGTCCTGGTGGATTCAACGAGAACTCCGGGATGAAAAAGTGGCGTATTTTTTCCGTCGGCTCGAAGCCGGAAAACACACGCTTCAATACATCGTGCGGGCATACATCCCGGGCCGCTATACGGCGGCGCCAGCGGTGTCCTCGCTTATGTACTACCCGGAATACAGGGGGAGCAGCGCGCAAACCCTGTTGGAAATAATGGCGAGGCACAGATGATTTGCCGCGCGCGGCGACGGTTCGAAGCGCAAAATAAAACCGTGTAAAAATCGGACATGCAGGGGATATGGCTTGACATTGCTTAAATCTTTTGTATATATTTCATTAGATTTGGTGGAAAGCTTGAGGATGTCAAGATTACTGATTAATTTCCACAGCAAACCGCTCTCAATTACATAACTGTAAAACAGAAACAAACTTGCCCGTAATGGACACAATGGTGGATTGGGCAATCCGCCGTAACCAATTTGAAAATTCTTATCGTTAATTGATACCAGGATTTGCAATGAAACAATTGATTATGCGATCGTCGCTGACGATAGCTGTTTGTTTATTGTTCAGCACAACGGCTCTTTCACAGTGGCGTGTTGACGTCACCGCACCGAGCAATCCGTTTAATCCGCACGCTCCGGCCCCTCTTCCGCCAGGTGGCGAAACGATTCACCTTCCGGGCATGAGTTCCGTTTATGTATCGGGATTTCTTGGGGCGAATTATAACCATAACCTTGGAGCCTTCTCCGCTACGTGCGAATGCAACTTCGACGCCGGGTGGAGTTTGGCAAACTGGGGTCTTGCAGTTGGCGGCGATATCACGTATGCATTCAATCGATCATGGGCTTTGATGCTGAAAGTATTGTACGATGACAAGCACACGACGGAGTCGTTTGAACGGGATATAGAAACACCGATCAGGGTCGGCGGGCAGGTTATTCTGCGGGATGTCCATTACACGGAGCGAGCGAGCGTCAGTCTTGCCTATGGCACCGTGGGCTTGTTCGGCCGTTGGCAGCCGCGGCTTGCGCGATGGTACGTCTTCCTGGGCCCGACGGTCGGACTCAATCTTTCCAATGAAATCGAGCACAGGCAATTCATCGAGACAGCGGAATTGACGTACATAGGGGATGGAAACACGGAACGTATTGTAGCACAAAAAGCCATAAATGATTTACCATTGATGTCGGATTACACGAATTATCGATTGGAAGGAGCGATCGGGGGAGGGTACGATTACATGCTGTCTCCACGCTTATTCCTCTCTCCCGAGATCATGGTCAGTTATCCGATCACCCGGATTGCAAGGGCGACCAAGTACACTACAGGCGAAATCGTGGATTGGAAAGTTATGACCATCCGCTTTTCGGTAGGAATCAAGTACGAGGCGTTCTAAACCCAACGGGGGTGCTTCTGTCAATGGTTATTTTTTCATCGCTCTTATCAGACAGTTTTTCGAGGAAAGTAAACGATATGATCAAGCAATTACTTGCGGTTTCGGTTGTTTTCACCATCACGATGGTTGTATTTACCGGTTGCTCCGGGAGTTCTGAAGATTTGGCAGTCACCACGACCGGAACCGTCGAAAATCTCGGTCAAACAGTTAATTCCGCTTTCAATGATTACGCGCCTGCGGTTACGGCGAACGGAACCCTCTTTTTCACATCCCGCCGGCCAAACCCCAAGGGACTTGATTATGGTGACGACGTGTACCGCGTCAACCATATCGGTGTTGATTGGGAAAAACCACAGTACCTGAGCGAGCTTGTGAACACACCGGAATCCCAGGGCGCTATCAGTATTACTCCGGATGGCCGGGAACTCTATATCGCTTTATGCTCTCAGCCCGACGGGTTCGGCGCTTGTGATATCTACGTGGCAAAATGGAATGCACGGGGAACCGAGTGGATGGAAGCCCGCAACATCGACAACCCCGAGGGCACGCGGTTGGACGTCCGCGAGGACAATTTCAACCAGGTGAATACGAGTTACTGGGAATCCCAACCGTCAATTTCACCCGATGGACAACAACTCTATTTCTCTTCTGATCGTCCCGGTGGCTACGGTGGAACCGATATCTGGGTATCGACGCGCAAGGATGACGGATCGTGGGGGGTCCCGCGCAACCTGGGACCCGATATTAATACCAAAGGAGACGAGATAACCCCGTCGATTTCATTCGATGGACGCACGCTCTTTTTCGCTTCCGATGGTATGCCTGACAAAGGTCCTTCAGCAGGTGGGTTTGATATTTACGTGACCCGCTGGCAGGGCAACCGTTGGTCGAAGCCCTTGAATCTTGGTTATCCAATCAACAGCGCCGGAAATGACGCGTACATCTCTTCCACTCTCACCGGAGACACACTGTACTTCGCTTCCGACCGCGAAGGTGGATACGGCGGGTACGACCTGTACCTCATGCTGAATCCTCCCATCCCGCAAATGCCGGTTATCACCGTGAACGGTGTTGTGACGGATGCCAAAACCGGTCAGCCTCTTGCCGGAACTCCCGTTATTATCGAGGATTTCGGTACGGGTGAAACGATGGTGAAGTACCAGAGTTTGGAAAGCGGGCAGTTCCAGTTTGTGTTGCCTGCCGGAAAAACGTACCGGTTGAGCGCGGAGCGAAACGGGTATCTCTTCCACTCCGAGGTATTTGATGTCCCGGAGAACACCTTGTACAAGAGGTTTGAGAAGAACATCGCTCTGCAGCCCATTCCGGTCAAAATCAGTGTGCCTCTGAAAACCCAACTCACCGTGTTGTTTGATTTTGACAAGGCCGACCTTCGTCCCGAGTCCAAGCCGGAGCTTGAAAGAGCGATTCGGTTTATTCAGCAGAATCCAGGTAAGAAATTTGAAATTGCCGCTCACACCGATGCGCTGGGAACTGATGAATACAACCTGGATCTCTCGGAACGTCGCGCCGCCGCCGTGCGTGATTATTTGGTCAAGCACGGGGTTCCACCGGATATTATCATTGCGAAGGGGTACGGGGAATCGCAACCCATCGCGGACAACGATACGCCCGAAGGCCGTCAGCTCAACCGCCGGGTGGAGTTGAAAGTTGTTGATTCGTTTTAAGCTCCAGCGCTCTCGTTAAGTGAATGAATGTTGAAAATACATATGAAATGCCTATCAGCCAGGAGGCCAGACTATGAGACGTGAACGACATTTTCCATGGAAAGGAAAGCGCTTCTTGCTCTTCGCGCTGTTTGCGGTGTTCGGTGTTGTTGTCCCCGCCGTCGCTCAGCCGCCGAGACTAGATTTCCGGCGCATCGATGCCTTCCAGTTTCCGGATATCACGCTGTACGTATCAGTGAAATGCAATGGAGAAGCGCGCTTCAATTTGACGCGGGATAACTTTACCATCAAGGAGAACGGGAAGATCATTACCGATTTCGAAGTTATTTGCCCGGATCCCCTGGTACATTGTTGTATTTCGGTCGCCTTGGTGTTCGACCGCAGCGGTAGTATGAACGGAAATGGTATCCAGCAGGAGAAGCACGCGGGGAAGGTGTTCGTCGATATGATGGACGGTTTGTGCGATGAAGCGACGGTCGTGAGCTTTGCCAGTAATGTTACCGTCGACGTCTTCATGACCAATGACAAGGACCTCCTGAAAGCTGGTATCGATGGTATGGTCGCCAGTGGTGCTACTGCCTTGTGGGATGGCGCTGGTACGGGCGTTATGGAGTTGATAAACAATGGCGTCAACGAGTGCCGGGCGGTAATCGTCCTGACTGATGGTGGTGAGAATTCTAGTACACAATATACGTTGGACGACGTTATTGCCTTGGCCCAGGCGAACAAGATTCGCGTGTTCACTATCGGTTTGGGCAATGGGGTGGTGGAACCACCGTTGCAACAGCTTGCTCGTGAGACAGGTGGCGTTTATTACCATGCTCCTTCCGGCGATCAGTTGGAAGCAATCTATCGTGAAATTTCAACGATAATCAGCCAATACTTCCAGGAATGCCAGATCATCTATAAGAGCAATTGTCCTGATGGTTCTACACGGACGATAGAAGTAACGGTCGGTTCTCCCGTACCTATCGGCCCCGATCCGCGGTTGAAGCAGGGGCCGTGTCCGGGAACAGATACGAAAGTGAAAATCTACAAAGCACCGTTCGATCCTTCCCAATTCAAGGATATCAATATAAAGCTGGGAGAAGTGGATGTCCTTGGCGGTGAAGAAGTCGAAGTGCCTCTCATCCTGGAAGATTATATAGACGATTATTTCAACAAGGCGACGTTCAAAGTCATGTTCGATG
>JAADGX010000113.1 GCA_013152135.1 Chlorobiota bacterium | reverse complement strand
CATCGGCGATCAGGGTCTCAAGGGCGATGCGCGCCACCTCCCGTCGAAAAGGATCGAAGCCGGAGAGGATCACCGCTTCCGGTGTATCATCCACGATCACATCGATGCCGGTGGCGGCTTCGAATGCACGAATGTTCCTTCCTTCCCGGCCAATGATGCGGCCCTTCATCTCGTCGTTTTGAATATTGAGCACACTTACGGTCGTCTCCACGGAATGATCAGATGCTGTGCGTTGTATGGACTGGATGATCAGCTTCCGGGCTTCTTTTTTCACGTTGGCTTTCAATTCGTCGCGGATTTCTTTCAGCTTCTGTGCTGCCTCCAGCTTGGCAGCGTCGACCATGTTATCCATGAGAATTTTCTTTGCTTCTTCCATGGACAAGCCGGAAACTTGCTCAAGGCGTTGGTTTTCCTGCTCGATCAGTTTCTTGTACTCCTCGTGCTTTTCACTGAGGAGCTGCTCCCGCTTCCGAAGTTTCGATTCCAGAGCCTGAAGTTCCGCTTCCTTCTTGGTAATAAGATCGAGTTTTTTGTCAAGGTTTTCCTCGCGTGCCAGGAGCTGCTTTTCAAATGCGTGCAGCTTGTTCCTCTGGCGCTGGATTTCCCGGTCGTGTTTTTGCTTGCGTGAATACCACTCGTCCTTGACCTCGATCAGCTTTTCCCGCTTGAGGTTTTCCGCTTCCTTTTTCGCGTCGGCGACAATTTTTTCCGCTTGCTTTTCGGCGGAACTGAGCTTGCCCTGGTTCGATTTCTGGTTGAGATACCATCCCAGGTACAAGAAAATGCCGCACAGGAAAACCACGATCGGCACTAAAACGTATATTTCCATTTCCATGTAAACAATCCTCCAAAAAAAACCCGCACCTCGAAACCAAAATTACTCGGGTATAAAAAGAACCCTCTTTTAACACAGTGGGTAAATGCCTGCGCATTTCTTGAATCCTCCGTTCCGGGACAAACCGGAATTTCATCTTTCGATGAACTGAGGCCTGCAATTAATGCACAGAGTCAGATTCCCATTTTATATAATGTGTGGTTCTCTTTATCGCGTGTAACTCTGGCCCGAGGTGCGGGAAATCGTTTACAGCGCTTTTTACGTTCTACGTCGTTCCTTCCAGGCTTTTATCAAGGATGGTTATTGCGTTTTTGATTTTTTCCTCGATAGGTGCAATCGCATTCTGTTTATCGGCCTGTTCCTTGAACAGCGTCTCCGTGATATTGAGAGCTGTGAGTACCGCCAGCGTGATCGGCGGCTGATCAGGAATTTTTCCGTGAATATCGGACATCATAGAATCGATGAGCCCCGCCGCCTGTCGTGTCAGATTTTCATCATCGACCTTCAGCGGATACTCCGTTCCATAAATGCGTACGCGAATGCTTTTTTGTTCCATAGGTGTCAAGCTCAGGATGCAGAATCAGTAGAACTGTTTATGGCCAGTCGGTTACACGAAGACTGTCCAACCTCACAGATGCGCGTTGATGCGTGCCAAAAGCATGTTCACACGCTGTTCGAGCTCCTCGCGCTCCTCTTTGGTTAGAATGACAGCCCCATCCGGAAGGCCTGTTTGAGTACCAGAAGAACCACCAGCTTGAATTCTTTCGATCTCCTTTTCTTTCTCCGCTAGTTGTTTTTGCAGGTATTGTATCGTTTCCAGGTCCTTCGCGTGCTGTTTGGTCAGTGTACGATTTTCATCTCGCAATGCACTGATCAACGTCGCAGCTTTTTCGATCCTGGAAATAAGCTCGTCAAGTGCGCGCTCGACCTTTTGATAGGTCTGCTGAGGTGTCGAGTATATGTTTTCTTCGGTCAATGTATCATGTTCCGAAAATGAACAGCAATCTATCCGCGAATTGCTGCTGAAAACGAACCGGTGACATTCGAAATGACCCGTTCCATAACCCGCGTAATTTCATCATCGTTCAACGTATGATCATCCGCTTGCAACACGAGGCTGAACGCAATGCTCTTCTTGCCTTTTCCCAGCGTTTGATGCTGGAAAACGTCAAGCACGCGGATATTCCTGATGAGCGGCTCGTTCATTTGATAAATGGCTTCCACAACCTCTCCAGCAAGCTGATCCTCGTTGAAAATGAACGCGACATCACGCAGTACCGCCGGGTACTTGCTTACGGGGATATAACTTCGGGCGCCAGCTTCAACTGCGCCTTCCAACACACTCATATCCAATTCCAGATAGTACACAGGCTGATCGAGATCGAATGATTCCAGAACTGTTTTTCCAAACTGCGCAATATATCCGGCAGTTTTATCTTTGATTTCGACCGAAAAACGATAATCGGTCAATGGATCGCCTTTACAATAATGAATCCGTGCAACATTATCAAGATGTAGGAATTTCAGAAGCGTGGTGAGCGTTCCTTTGATGTCGAAAAAATCATGCGCGCGTTCCTTTGCGTACCACGTGCGCGATGCGACTTCACCGTACATGGCAATGCCCAGACGTTCGAACTCCAGGTATCCGCGGACAAAAGTACCCCTCTCTTTATCCTGTGAGTGGTCAAAGACGTGTCCTATTTCAAAAATACGAAGTCCCGATATTCCGTTATGCACGTTGGTGGCAATAGTCTCGAGCATGGAAATAGCCAAAGTCGGTCTCAGGTACGGCCTTTCCGCGTTCACGGGGTTGAGGAGACGAACGGCATTGTCGGAGAACATCGTCGCATGTTTCTTCGTCACCAGGCTGACTGCGATGGTTTCATCGAACCCGGCACCGGTCAGAAATCGTCGGAGCTTGTTTTGAAAAGCGGTCTCGTCGAAAAAGCCCGTATAGCGCGCCTCCCCTCCTTCTTTCGCCGGAATATTGTCGTAACCGTGGATGCGTGCAATCTCTTCGATCACGTCGATTTCACGGGTGACGTCCGCTTTAAATGTTGGAATCGTACACTTGAGAATACCGCCGTCATTGTCCACCATGATACCAAGTCGCTCAAGAATGCCGCGGATTTCATCTTCAGCAATAGCAATTCCCAGGATCCGTTCAACTCGCCACAAGCGCAAATCGATATCCCATGGTGTAATTTCAACCGGGTACTCATCGATCATGCCGAGATATTCTCCACCAGCCAGTTCCAGGATCATCCCCACTGCCCGCTTCAGCGCCCAATCAACCATGTTTGGATCTGCCCCACGTTCGAACCGGTAACTGGACTCGGTGCTCAGACCCAGATACTTGGACGTTCGCCGAATAGACGATGGGTTGAAGTATGCGCTCTCCAGGAGTATGGCCGTAGTGCTGTCCGAAATTTCCGAATTCTCGCCACCCATCACCCCGGCAATGGCGAGGGGCCTTTCCGCATCACATATCAGTAATGTCTCGGCACGTATGACGCGTTCTTTTTCATCAAGGGTGATGAACTTTTGCTCTGTACCGGCACGGCGTACATGGATTTCCCGGCCATGAATTTCCGCCAGGTCGAAGGCGTGCATGGGTTGACCGATTTCCAACATCACGAAATTCGTGATGTCAACGATGTTGTTTAACGGCCGCATGCCGGCAGCGAGGAGCCTCCGTTGCAGCCATTCCGGGGATTGCTTTACCGTGATGCCTTTGATGATCCCGGCACAATACCTCGGACAGAGGTCCGGATCCTCGATGACGACTTGCGCTTCGGTTGCGAGAGTATCCGGTACGCCGGATATGTCTGGAATCGTCAGGCTGGTGCGATAAACGGCGGCGAGGTCTCGCGCAACCCCGACATGTGAAAGCGCGTCCATGCGGTTAGGGGTAATGCCGATCTCCAGAACGGTATCGGTTTGTCCGAGATATTCAGCCGCGGAACTTCCGACGGGCACGTCGTCTTCCAGTACGGCAATGCCGGAATGATCATCATTGATACCTAATTCCTTGTACGAACAAATCATCCCCTCCGAGACGATCCCCCGAATTTTTCGTCTTTCAATCTTGAAGCCACCGTCGGGAATCACGGCTCCGGGCCGCGCGAAAAAGACAACCTGGCCGGCAGCGACATTGGGCGCTCCGCAGATGACGGGGTACTCGCGCTCGCCATCAGTAACCGTACAAACTGAAAGCTTGTCCGCGTTGGGATGCTTTTCGCATGTCAGCACTTTACCGATAACGATGTTGTCGAATTTCTCGGCCTGCCGCTCCATGCCCTCCACCTCAAGACCGGTCGCGGTCAGCGTTTCCGCGGCCTCTTCAGGAGAGACGTCGATTGATATGTATTCTTTCAGCCAGTTATAAGAAATCTTCATGAATATCTCTACCCAAGCTGACGCAGCATCCGGGCATCGTTCTCGAAGATCAGCCGGATGTCGGGAATGTTGTGACGCAGCATGGCGGTTCGTTCAATACCCATCCCAAATGCATACCCGGTCAGTTCCTCGGGATCATACCCGACCGCCTTAAAGACGTTTGGATCGACCATTCCGCACCCGAGCACTTCCAGCCATCCCGTGAATTTGCAAACCCGGCAGCCATCTCCGTGACAGAGAAAACACGAGATATCCATTTCCGCCGATGGTTCCGTAAACGGAAAATAACTCGGCCGGAATCTGTACGCTGTCGTCTCTCCATAAAATTCTCTGGCAAAAGCCACCAGGGTGCTCTTCAGGTCGGTGAACGTGACGCGAGTATCCACACAGAGACCTTCGATCTGATGAAATTGGACATGGCTGCGTGCGCTGATGACCTCGTTCCGATAACATCTGCCGGGCATGATGGCTCGAATCGGTGGTTTCCTGGATTCCATCAAGCGGATTTGCACGGGCGAGGTATGAGTACGTAACACCACGTCTTTCTCGATGAAGAAAGTATCCTGCATGTCCCTGGCCGGGTGATCGGCAGGGAAATTCAGCGTCTCGAAGTTGTAGTAATCGCTTTCCAGTTCCGGTCCGGTCGCGATGGAAAATCCCATGCGCACGAATATCGACTGGATGTCCGCGATCGTTCGGGAAACGATATGCGTGTGTCCGAGGGGAAACTCGCGGCCAGGTAACGTGTAATCCAGAAAGCCCTTCTTCTCTTTCCGCGATTCCTCGAAATGCTTTTCTCGTTCCTTGAACAGCTCCTCGGCAAACGAGCGTAATGCGTTCAATTCCTGTCCGACACTACGCTTCTGCTCAGGAGGGACGTCGCGCAATCTCGCGAAAAGACTCGCGATCTTGCCTTTCCTGGCAAGATAGGTTACACGAAAGGCTTGCAGGTCTTCCCGTGAGGAAATGTTTGCGGCAGCGGCTTCGATTTCAAGTTTTGTTTTCGATATTTCTTCCAGCATGAGCGTGCAGCGTCAAGTTCAATACCCGAGTCGGTTCGGACACACGCGGGTATAATGCGAATGACCCGGTATCAACCAGGTCAGGATCATGCGCACTCCAGCCACTTGGAAGTCCAAGGCTGTGGCACTGTCATTTACCTACGGCGTGCTTGACAATCTTGGCAAACGCGTCGGGGTTTGAAACCGCGAGATCAGCCAGAATCTTCCTGTTAATATCGATGTTGTGCTTGTTTAATCCATCAATGAGGCGGCTGTAGGTCACACCGTGTTCGCGAGCGGCAGCATTGATACGCGTGATCCATAGCTGGCGGAATGTCCGTTTCTTGACGCGGCGATCCCGGTATGCATACTGCATACCTTTTTCGACATGGTGTACGGCAATTTTATAAACATTCTTTCGCCGCCCCCAGAATCCCTTCGCCTTACGAAGAAGCGCCTTTTTTCTCCGGTGGGATGCAACTTTGTTTCTTGAGCGTGGCATTGTTTACTTCCTATCGAATGATCAATTCCTGGATTCGTTTTTGATCCGCGCGCGACACGAGAGTCTTCTTGCGCAGATTCCGTTTCCGCTTTTGCGATTTCGAGGTTAAGATATGGCTGTGATACGCCTTCTCGCGCTTGATTTTACCTGTCGCTGTGAACTTGAAGGTCTTGGCAGCGCTTTTCTTTGTCTTCATTTTCGGCATAATGTATTTCCTTTATCTTCGAATGATAATAGTTCTCTTTTCTCTTCAGGATTCGTGCAATCCTTCCTATGATTTTTTCTTCCCGCTCGGTTTCGGGGAAAGGATGATATGCATGAACCGATTATCCATCGTCGGTTCTTTTTCCAATATAGCGACATCGCTGAGTTCTTCGGCGAAACGGCGTAACAGATCTTCGCCGAACTCCGCATGCGCTCTCTGGCGGCCACGGAACACGACCGTAGCCTTGATTTTATTCCCATCCTTTATGAATTTCAGCGCGTGTCGCAACTTGAATTGGAAATCGTGCTCCGCAGTTCCAGGATGAAACCGGATTTCTTTCACCTGGATAATCGCCTGCCGCTTTTTCTGTAGCTTCTCCCGCTTCTGTTGCTCATACCGGTATTTACCGTAGTCCATAATTCGGCAAACCGGCGGTCTGGCGTTGGGAGAAATTTCTACCAAGTCAAGCTCTCGTTTCTGCGCCTCCTCAATTGCTTTTTCGATGGGTACGACACCCATCTGCGCTCCCTTATCGTCAATGAGCCGAACTTCTCGTGCTCTGATCTCATTGTTGATACGGATTCGGTCAAATCGTGATGTATCGGCCGACGTAAAACCCTCCCTTTATAACTTCTTTGACAAGATTTCTTCTTTTACTCTCGCGATGTAATCGCTAAGCGACGACGCGCCAATGTCCCCTTCCTGGTGCCGGCGAATACTGACCGTTTCACTTGCGACTTCTTTCTCGCCGATGATGCACATGTACGGCACTTTCTGCATTTCCCATGCACGTATCTTGTAGCCAATTTTTTCGTTCCTGGCATCCAACTCGGCGCGAATGCCTTCTTCCTTCAAGCGGTTGGCTACCTGATATGCATAATCGGAAAAATTCTCGGAAATTGGAAGTATCGCGACCTGCACCGGAGCCAGCCAGACCGGAAAGTTCCCGGTAAAATGCTCCACGAGGATTCCGATAAAACGTTCGAAGGACCCGAAAATTGCTCTATGAATCATCACGGGGCGGCAACGCTCGTTGTTCTCGTCCACGTATTCCAGGCCGAATCGCTCGGGCATCTGGAAATCAAGCTGAATTGTCGCCAACTGCCATTTTCGGCCAATAGCATCTTTGATGATGATGTCTATTTTCGGACCGTAAAAGGCACCTTCGCCTTCCTCGATTTTGTATCCTATGCCGTTTGCCACGAGAGCATCTTCAAGCGCTTTCTCCGCCTGCTGCCACAACGCGGGATCACCCATGGCTTTATCAGGCTTGGTGGAAAGAACAAACGAAGGCGAAAACTCGAAATAGCTGTAAAACTTGTTTACCAGTTTCAGGATACCGGTGATTTCATCCAGTATCTGATCGGGACGTACGAACAAGTGCGCATCGTCCATCGTGATCTGACGCACGCGGAACATGCCGTTCAACGCTCCCGAGAGCTCATTCCTGTGCAATCTTCCAATCTCGGAGTATCGCAACGGCAAATCGCGGTAGCTTCGCACGTGCGCCCGGTAGATGTACGTGCTTTCGGGGCAGTTCATGGGTTTGAGGCTGTACAAGTCGTTATCAGCCTCGACGAAAAACATGTTTTCCTTGTAGTGCTCCCAGTGACCGGATTGCTCCCAGAGTTCTTTCTTGACCAAAATAGGCGTCGATATTTCCTGGTACCCGGCTGCGTCAAGTTCCTTCCGCAGCGCCTCTTCGAGTAAGCGCACCAGCATCATTCCCTTTGGATGCCAGAAGGGAGCTCCCGGCGATATCTCGTGGAAACTGAAAAGGTCCAGTTCCCTTCCAAGCTTCCGGTGATCTCGTTTTTTCGCTTCTTCGAGACGGAATAAAAACTCGTCCAGCATTTTCTTCTTGGGGAAGGAAATGCCGTAAATACGCTGCAATTGCTTGCGGTCGGAATCGCCCCGCCAGTAACTGCCGGAAATCGAGAGCAGCTTGAAGTTCTTCAAAAGTTTTGTCGATGGAACATGCGGACCGCGGCACAGGTCTACGAAGGATCCTTCGGTGTAACAGGAAATCGCTTCCTGATCCTCATCCATCTCACTGATGAGCTCGACCTTGTACGGATCGTTCTTCTGTTTGAAAAATTCCAGCGCTTCGTTCTTCGACAGTTCTTTCCTTTCGAAGGAAGAGCCCTCTTTCGCAAGTTCGGCGATTTTCTCTTCGATCTTCCGCAGGTCTTCCGGGGTCAGCACCTTGTCGATATCGATGTCGTAATAGAATCCTTCTTCGATCGCCGGACCGACGCCGAATTTCGCCTCGGGAAACAGTTCCAACACCGCGTGTGCCATCAAATGCGAGCTGCTGTGCCAGTACACTTCTTTCCCTTTATCGTCGTTGAACGTGAGAATGCGTACGGCGCCGCCACGAGGAATTACCGCGTTCAGGTCCATGACCTTTCCGTCGAGTTCGCCCGCGAGCGCTTCCTTCGCCAACCGCGGACTGATAGACTTCGCCACGTCGAAAAAGGTGGTTCCCTTTTCGACCTGGAGTTCCGAGCCATCCGGCAGTTGTAATGTTATCGTATTCTCAGCCATGTAAATTCAATTTTACCCTACGAAAAAAATCGGAGTCGATTTCTCCGATTCCGATCGAAGATTCGTGGGTTCTACAGGAATCGAACCTGTGACCTCTACCATGTCAAGGTAGCGCTCTAACCAACTGAGCTAAGAACCCAGCAAAGCTTAGCTAATATAGCCGATAGAATCTATTTATCCAATACTTAGGGGTAATCGGAATGATCTCGAATACCGGTATTCCGTCAGGGAACAGCGAAAATATCAGCGCAGTATCGCCATTTTTTCAAGGAATTCCTTCTGCCCGGATTCATCTTTCAAGATCAACTTGTAGAAGTACACGCCGTTGGCCAAGGGATCGGCATCCTGGTCCAGGCCGTCCCATTCGACACGATTGAACCCGATGCGTAATTCGTCATCCGGGATTTCCAGTATGCGGATCAGGCGGCCCGCCACCGTGTATATTTTGATTTTACCCTCAGTGGGTGCTTTCTCGCCTATGGCTCGAAAGGAAAAAACCGCGGGACCGCTGGCTGGATTTGGATACAAAAACACGTTGTCAACCCTGGCCTCTCTGCTGACGATGAAACGGACCTGGTAAAAATCATCACCGGCCAGATTACCGCTGGCGTCCCGCGCGTTCACGGCAAGGATATGGTAACCGTCCTCCAACGTAGGCGTGAATTGCACTTCCGCCTTTTTCTCTCCCGATGGAAACGAAATGAACCGTACGTCTGGATTCCCGGTGAGAGCCACCCTTCTGCCATCAAGAAACAATTC
>JAADGX010000187.1 GCA_013152135.1 Chlorobiota bacterium | reverse complement strand
CGGGTCCCAGAAAGAACGTGCTCTTGCGGCGTCTGCGAGTCTGGAGACATCCGTCGAACTCAACACGTGTGATGCCAGGATACGTTCAGGCCCTTCTATGCTGGACTGTCTGAAGGCATGGGCTTGTGTTGAATCGTGGAAGAATTCCATGTTCAAAGACGGCATGGTGTTTCTCTTCGTCCCGATCAACGCCAGGGCGGCCAGATCAGGTTCGACGTCGGGCAGCCAGGCAGTTGTCGCTGGAAAGGCCACGTGGAAAGAGGCCAAGATCGAACGCAGATCATCCGGTGAGATCATGCTCAGCGGGAGCCACTGGACGAAGATGCCGTTCTCGGAAAGGCGCGACTTGATTGCTTCGAAATACGAAGAAGAAAAAAGACGGTGGTCGAAGGAAATCCCGGCAAAGGGCTCGAAGGAAACGATAAGGGAATACGGTTTACCGGAGTATCGCTTGAGATATGCGAAGGGATTTTCAAGATAGAACGACGGTTGAAGGCTCGTCCACCTTCGAGAAAAATTCGCTGCGATTTTTTTCCCGAAGTCGATGATGGCTTTTTCGGGTTCGACGATATCGATGGCGCGAGTATTGATTCGCTCAAACTCGTTTGAGGGAATACCGGAACCGAGACCGAGTTGCAGAATGCGCGGCTGACGGGGAGTGAATGCAAGTGTGTATAAACCCATTTTTCGCAGTATCCCCCGGGCGGATTCGGATGTCTGTGTCACGGCCGGCGATGCACCGACCTGGATGGCGAAAAACGGATCGTCGTAATTGCGGTTCTGTAGCAGGTACCATGTATCGACACCGACAAGAAGCTCTTTCGAAACACGAAAGCGTTTTCGATCGAGCATCATGTGCGTTTGGTGTATCCTTGTGCCAAACAACGCGCCGAGCGTGAGCGCGATGATGAGAGCGGATGCGGCGATGAGGATAAAACGTTTTGTCGACAATGACGCGATCGTCAGGCACGAAAGAACGATTGCAAGAGGAAGGAATATCACCGTGGAAAGAGGAAGCGTTGGTATCAGCAAAACGGTTATCAACGCGATGCCGGTGCTCAGCCCGACACTCAGAGCGATAGTATCATTGTATCGGCCTGGTGACGAGTAGCCTGCGCTTAGGACCAACCCCAACCCGAAAGCGGGAACCGCAAAGGCGGTCGTCAACAAGGCCAGGAACGAGAAGGTCGTGGACTGATTCTCGAAATACCCGATGAACAATGCAGGATAAAGAACCTTGTCGAAGATGATCAGACCGCTGACAATACTGACAGCGATGATCCCCAAACCGGTCAGCATCGGTATTGCAGATCTGCCGTTATTGTCGAGCCACCGGGAGACGAACAAGCCCATACCGGTCGTCAATAGAAATGAAGAGATCATCGCGGCGTCGTGGAGTGGAGTCCAGGTGTGGATCATCCGCAAAGCGATGTAGAATTTTCCGCACCAGAAGACAACCGCGAACATCGCAAGCGGGATGAAATACTTCGATGTTGAAACGCGAAGCTGAATGTTCCAACTTTTGGCTGATCGTGTCTTGCTCGTTGTCTTTTTTCCATCTGAGCGAGCGGGAGGCTGCAACGCATCGGGAACAGTCATGAAGAAAGTCCAGCCCGCAGAAAGCAGGATAATCAAGATAACAACGAGCGGCGAATACGACGTGGCATCAATAAAGAGTGTCCAACCGATTAATCCCAGGGAGAGGCCGAGCAGGAAAGTTCCAGGTTGGTACATGAGTTTTGTATCGGAGCGAAGAACCGGTGTCAGAAGAATTACGACGGGTACCAGGACAAGATTCACCATCACCAGAAGAAGGAATTGGAACACACCCGCACCCTGCGATATAAATGCCAGGTGCAGCGATGCAAGATCGATGATCCATGAAACGGGAACAATGCTTATTAACGCAAGGGGTAAGAACCATCGGGGTATGCCGGAACTGCCTGATCCATTTCTTGGGATCGCCCAAATCAGAGCTGCGCTGAAGATGATAACGAGCAACGACGGGAGATGAGAAAATGGACGAGGTCCCCAAATAAGATCAAGCCAGGAAAGGACGGCGGAAAGAGCCAGTCCAACAGCAAAGCCGTTTATAAGGATTGAGGTGGATAACGTTGAAGGATGCTTCGTCATGATGGAGTATTTATGTCGAATTCATGTCATACGCTACAAAGATAATGGAGACTGCTTTTCCGGGCTCCATAATGCCATAAAATGTAATTTATGTGTTTGCATCCAAGGTAAAATCAAATTATCTTTAGGTCTGTCCTGAATTTGGACAAAAACCAAGTATCTCTACTAGTTGAAGATAAGGTTCAGTCGTGGCAAAGCAACAATCATTCGCAGACAAGCTCAAGGGAAAGAAGAAAGACACAACCGTTGTTGTCAAGTGCGTGTTCAGCGAGCTGGACGAGGAAAAGCAAACCTGGAAATTCCGCGAGCGGCTCCTTCACCTGAAGGACGTCTCGGAATTGGAAACGGTCATCAAAGACAAAATAGCTCATTAGCCAATTAATTAAGAATAATCGTGAAAAAAGACCTACACCCCCGATACCAACGATGTGAAGTAATTTGTGGATGCAAAGAGCAGCGAGGGGTCCTGTTTGTGACCCGTTCGACGCAACCTCAGATCAAGGTGGAAATTTGCTCGTTATGCCATCCGTTCTTTACGGGAAAGCAGAAGATCGTTGACTCCGCAGGTCGTGTCGAACGTTTCAAGAAACGGTACGATAAGTTCAAAAGCATCCAGGATAAAACCGCTCCTGAACAGCCTGCGGTCGATACAGAAGAAGCTCATTCAAAACCAGAATAGTACAGCAAGATCATGGCGCATTTCAGATCATCAAGAAGACGTACCGGAAAAAAGCGTAACGTACTGCGTAAACGGCGTGATCCTTTCAATGGAAAGGACATTGTTTACATAGACTACAAGGAAACCAAGTTGTTGGAGCGATTCATCAACGACCAGGCAATGATTCTCCCTCGTCGCATCACGGGTGTCTCGGCCAAGAACCAGCGTCGAATTGCGGAAGCGATCAAGCGGGCACGTTATATGGCCCTGCTTCCATACGTTGGCGAAGGTATCAAGTAAGAACAGATTACAAAGGCAAGAGGAATCATCATGGCAAGGAAATGTCAAATCACGGGTAAAAAACCCCTGGTCGGCAACCATGTATCGCACGCGCATAACAAGGTCAAACGGCGCCAGTTGCCGAACCTCCAGAAGAAAAGGATCTATATTCCGGAGGAAAAGCGATACGTGACAGTTCGGTTATCGGCGCGGGCGTTGAAGACCATCAACAAGGTGGGCGCGAAAAAAGTTCTTCAAGAAGCCGGCTTGCTTTGAATTCCCCTGCCCGGGGATACTCATGGTTTCCGGACTCGTTCATAGATTTACAAACTCGCCGCATAGTTCAGCGGCGAGTTTTTTGTTTATCAGTGTTCTGGGTATTTTCCGGGCGTGGATTGACGGCGATATACACCGGAGCATCACGTTTACGTGCTGCGGAATTGATTTCACTTATCGGATTATCCAGGGATTTCGACGATGCCTCCCCTTATCCTGATTGTTGACGATGACGATACGACGCGCCTGTTGTGGCGGGAATTGCTCGAGATGCAAGGTTACCAGGTTGAAGATGCCGGTTCGACCCTGGACGCGTTTGAACGCATCGATGCAAGTCTATTCGATCTTATCATTACAGATCTGCTGATTGACAACCATACCGGTATAGACGTCCTGATACGCGCGAAAAAAGTGTACGAGTCGACTGAAGTCATCGTTATCACCGGTCATGGTTCTATTGATACGGCCGTAGAGGCAATGCAAAACGGCGCTTACACGTACATCACCAAGCCCGTGGATACGGAAGCCTTGGTGATGATCGTTAAGAACGCCCTGGAACATTACCGGTTGCGACATGAAGTTCGAAATTTGAAGAACCAGATTCACCGTGAGCGAGGGTTTGACAGTATTATTCATCGAAGCGACCCGATGCGCCGACTCATCGATTTTGCCTCAAGAGTTGCGGCCACCGATTCTTCGATTCTCATTCTTGGTGAAAGCGGGGTGGGAAAAGAGGTCCTCGCCCAGGCAATTCATGATGCGAGTCCACGAAGTGATAAGAACTTCATCGCGATTAATTGCGGAGCCCTTCCGGAGACGCTGCTGGAAAGCGAGTTGTTTGGTTTTGTTAAAGGGGCTTTCACGGGTGCTGTTTCGGCCAGGAAAGGTTTGTTTGAGGAAGCAGACGGTGGGACGCTGTTCTTGGACGAAATCGGCGAGACGTCCCCAAGCATGCAAGTGAAACTACTGCGTGTTTTGCAGGAAGGAGAAATACGACGTATCGGAGATGTCCGGAATATTCCGGTTGACGTTCGTATTATCGCTGCCACGAATAAGGATCTTGACCAGATGGTTCAAGAGAAAAAATTCCGGGAGGATTTGCTGTTCAGGTTGCGTGTTATCCCTCTCACGGTTCCACCGTTGCGGCAACGTGTGGCGGACATCCCATTGTTGGCGGAGCATTTTATAAAATTTCATTGCAAGAAGATGGACCGAAAACCTCTCCCGATCACCTCGAGGGCCATGAATCAACTTTTACACGCGCGTTGGAAAGGGAATGTGCGCGAGCTCCAGAATTTGATCGAACGCGCGATCGTTTTGAACACCGATGACGTCATCGACTTGGATGATATTAATCCTGATCCCGACTGGGAGTCGGAGCATATTGCGATTACGGGTGACGTGACGTTGCGCGACATGGAGAAACTGGTTATCGAGCATACCTTGAAACGATGTATGTATAATCAAGCCGAAACTGCAAGAAGGCTTGGTATAGGTCGCAATACACTGTGGCGTAAGATCAAACAGTATGAGATTGAAATCCCCTGACAACATCAACTACAGCTTCCACTGTATCGGCTTCCGGTGCGACGAGGCGCGGGTTTGGAGTGTGAGATGATTCCTGTGTATATTCGTAGTACCTTGCACCGTCAAGGTGGAAGGAGAGGTGGCCGAGTGGCTGAAGGCAACGGTTTGCTAAACCGTCATAGGGGCAACTCTATCGGGGGTTCGAATCCCCCCCTCTCCGCAGAGAATCCAACCGCCGGGTTGGATTTTTCTTGTCTGACGACGAAATGAACCTATCTCCTGACGGAAATAAGCCGTTATCCATCGTGTATTTGAGCTTCCCGATTTTTCTGTTTCTGACTGTGGCGGTTTCGGCACAGTCCATCTATACCGTCCCGCAATGGGCGAGGGGCGCGATATGGTATGAAGTCATTCCGGATAGATTTGAAGATGGCGATTCGCTGAACAACGCGTATTCACACCGGATATTTCCTTCCGATTCAACGTTGAAATGGACCTCGAACTGGTATGACCTGACAGAACTTGAAAAGAAACGGGGAAAGAGCTTTTACATAAACGCGTCGCTCAGGAGATACGGAGGCGATCTTCAGGGGATACTGAACCGGTTGGATTATCTCGAAAACCTGGGGGTGGATGTGCTCTACCTCACGTCAATATTCACGTCAGTCGATCCCATACATTATTCGATTTCGGATCACCGGCACATTGATCCCCATCTTGGCCCCATGCTGCCCACGGACAGTTCGTTTCTCGCCCGCGAGATTCCTGACGATCCCAATTCATGGTACCTGACTTCCGCCGACAGGATGTTTCTTGACCTCATCGCGGAGGCGCACGAGAGGGGAATACGTGTTGTTATTGATGGCATCTTTCCCTTTGTCAGTGTGGATTTTTGGGCGTTCCAGGATGTTTTGAAGAATCTTGACCGGTCGCGATACAAGGATTGGTTCTTCGTTCGACAGTGGGATCGACCGGAGACCCCCGATACAAACGAGTTTGCGTACGACACTCGCTATGGTTTACGCGCGTTGCCCTTGTTCAGATCCGATTCCCTCGGATTGGCCGAAGGACCGAAAAAATGGGTATTTGCGATCACGCGACGGTGGATGGATCCGGATGGCGATGGCGATCCATCGGACGGTGTGGACGGCTGGAGGCTCGAGGGCATGGAATTACTTCCTCCCGTCTTCTGGCGGGAGTGGAGGTCGTTCGTAAAGTCCATCAATCCGAACGCGTTGGTTGTCGGTGAACGATGGAGCACGGATGATGTTACATACGTTCCGTACTGTGACACGTTTCTGGATTATGTCTTCGGGCGAGTCGTGGAAAGATTTTTCTTCGATTCCGCAACCGTTTCCATCTCGGCCGTGGATGCTTCTCTTTCGAACAGGCCTTCCATTTACGAAGGCGCTGAGGCAATGGACCTTCCAGTAAACGTCATAGGGACGCATGAAACGGACCGTGTGGCCTCGATGGCAGCCAACCCGGGGTATGAATACGATACGGAGAACAGTCCGGATGAAAACCCGCGCTACAACGTCGGACCGCCGTCACTTGTGCAGAAGTTACGTTTAAGATCCGCCATCATGTTTCAGTTTACCTATCCTGGATGTCCGTTTATTTTTTATGGGGATGAAGCGGGGATGTGGGGTGCGGATGTCCCCGACAACCGAAAACCAATGGTCTGGTTTGACAAGTCGTACCAGCCGGAAAATCCGGAAATAGTGACCGGTGTATCAGGGAACTATCGCGTTGAATTCGATAGTGTTACCTACTCGTTATACAAATCCTTGATACGGTTACGCAAACGGCATCCCGCTTTGCGAACCGGCGAGATGAAAACAATCTTGATGGATAACGCAGCCGGTCTTTATGGTTTCGTCCGATCATCGGGGGCGGATAAAGTTATTGCGGTATTCAATGGAAGTTCGGCGACACGAGTCGCTCGCATCATGCTTCCGGGAATTCAAGCGGGAACGAAGGTGGTCGATCCCGTGAACGGGGAATATTTTTTTGTCGGTGACGATGGTCTTACTATTCAATTACCGCCCAAAGGAGGAACGATTCTCATACCTCATCGATAGCACGGGAGGAAAAACTGTATCAAATAACATTTGAAAAAATTAAGGAAAAATGTAATTTTGTAAAGTTATGTATTTTTGCAATTGAATAAGCATCTTACAAAGGAATCTTAATGAATACTGGGAAAATCGTACAGATCATCGGACCGGTTGTTGACGTTGAGTTTGAAACGGATAACCTCCCGGCAATCTACAGTGCGCTGATTATTAACAGGAAAAATGTCGACGGCAAGGATGAAGAACTGGTGCTAGAAGTGCAACAGCACCTGGGTGAAGACAGGGTGCGTGCGGTAGCCATGGACTCCACGGACGGACTGGTTCGTGGCATGGAAGTGATCGATACGGGAGGACCGATTTCTGTTCCGGTAGGTCCACAGACGCTTGGACGTTTGATCAATATCGTGGGAAAACCAATCGACAATATTGGTCCCATCGAGACCGAACTCAAGTACCCGATTCACCGCCAGCCGCCAAAATTCGAAAATCTTTCGACAAAGAAAGAAATGTTCGAGACGGGAATAAAGGTGATAGACTTGCTCGAACCATACTCGAAGGGCGGAAAAACCGGTTTGTTCGGCGGCGCCGGTGTTGGAAAAACGGTGGTGATCATGGAATTGATTCACAATATCGCCATTCATCACGGTGGATACTCGGTATTTGGTGGCGTTGGAGAGCGCACGCGTGAGGGCAACGATCTCTGGCTTGAAATGAAAGAATCCGGGGTTTTGGATAAGACCTGCCTGGTGTTCGGGCAGATGAACGAACCGCCTGGAGCCCGCCAGCGGGTCGGTTTGACGGCTCTCACGATAGCGGAGTATTTCAGGGATGAAGAGGGGAAGGATGTATTGCTTTTTATTGACAACATCTTCCGGTTCACACAGGCCGGCTCCGAGGTATCGGCGCTTCTCGGGCGCATGCCTTCAGCCGTCGGGTATCAGCCGACCCTGGCCACCGAAGTGGGGGAACTCCAGGAACGGATTACTTCGACGGACAAGGGTTCCATCACGTCCGTTCAAGCCATCTACGTCCCTGCCGACGACTTAACGGATCCAGCGCCCGCATCGGTCTTCTCCCATCTCGACGCAACAACGGTTCTCAGTCGCCAGATTGCTGAACTCGGTATTTATCCCGCGGTCGATCCGCTTGACTCCACGTCACGTATTCTTGATCCGCATGTTGTCGGGAACGAACACTACGAAGTTTCGCAGGCAGTCAAGCGCATTCTCCAGACGTACAAGGACCTCCAGGATATTATTAACATCCTCGGAATGGACGAACTATCCGATGAAGACAAACTCACGGTTCACCGTGCGAGAAAGATACAGCGCTTCCTGTCGCAACCATTCTTTGTTGCCGAGCAATTCACCGGTACTCCCGGCAAATACGTAAAGCTGGAAGACACCATCGAAGGGTTCAAGATGATCCTTAGCGGGGAATGCGACGATATTCCCGAGCAGGCGTTCATGTACTGTGGAGGAATGTCGGACGTCATGGAAAAAGCGGAAAAATTGAAAGCTGTAGCATAGGGCAATAATATGTCTGAACCTTTTACCCTGAAAATCATCGCGCCTTCGGGGGTTATTTACGAAAACGAGGTCGTCAGTGTATCTGTTCCCGGCAGTGAAGGTCGGTTCCAGATCCTTCGAAACCACGCTCCTTTTTTAAGCGGGGTGAAAATCGGCGAATTGGACGTCGTCGAAAAGGACGGCAAGAAGCGGCGCTTTGCCGTAACCAATGGATTCTCGCATGTGGAGAATAACACGATGGTTCTGTTGACGGATTCAGCGGAACCCGGTGAAATCATCGATGTGGAACGCGCGAAAGCTGCCCTGAAACGTGCAGAAGAAAGAATTCAAGCCAAGGATCGCAGTATTGACGTTGAACGTGCCCGTCTTGCATTGGCACGAGCATTGAACCGATTAAAAGTCGCGGGTTCTTGATTCCAGGTATTAGAACGTATGCACGGGAAGTAACAAGGAGAGGCTAACTCTCCTTTCGTGCTTCTTGTAAGAGGTAAATGTTGTGAACCATAAACAGAATATTGGACGGTAACATGGAAAATGAAACGGGGAACAGTATTTTTGCGGTGATCATGGCGGGTGGTGTCGGAGCTCGATTCTGGCCGCGGAGTACTGAGCGCACACCGAAGCAATTACTGGAAGTGCTGGGTAAGGGTACAATGATTCAAAATACTGTGTATCGCCTCGATCCACTCGTGAACAAGGAAAACATCCTGGTTATAACCAATAAACTTCAGGTAGACGAAGTTCGGCGGCAGCTTCCGCAAATTCCTGCCGAGAATATCGTCGTTGAACCCGTGGGTAAGAATACCGCCCCG
>JAADGX010000232.1 GCA_013152135.1 Chlorobiota bacterium | reverse complement strand
ATTGTTGACAAGAGCAGCGTTGATCTCGGACAGCGGCCTGTTTTGTACAGAACAGTGGATGATATTTTGCTCGACAATCACGTCACTGACACCCTGAAGGGATTGCAACAAAGCCGTAGCCTTTGCGACCGGCTCGGCATTTATCCGAAGCGTCACATTCCGTTCATCCAACAACTCTCGTACCATCCCTTGGATGATTAAATCGCCTCGGTGAATGATAGCCATACGGGTTGCCACCATTTCCATTTCGTATAAAAGATGCGAACTGAGAAAGATGGTTTTTCCGTGATCTTGATTAAGTCGAAGGATCAATTCCCGTACTTCTTTCATACCTTTCGGATCGAGGCCGTTCGTCGGTTCATCCAGGATGAGCAAATCCGGATCCGAGAGCAACGCCTGTGCAATCCCCAAACGCTGCTTCATCCCATGGGAATAAGCCTTCACTTTATCATGCCCCCGTTCCAATAAACCAACCATCTCAAGGACTTCATCGATTCTCCCCGAAGCGACGCCGCCATACAAGGCGGCAACGGTTTCCAGGTTTTTTCTTCCCGACAGATAATTATAAAAATCGGGTTTCTCCACCAGTGCACCCACTCGTTGCAGCACATCGCGTTTTACGCGAACATTCTCCCCGAAAATGAACACGTCACCTCCCGTCGGCCGAATAAGGGTGAGCGCCATACGGATGGTCGTGCTTTTTCCCGCCCCGTTCGGCCCGAGAAAACCGAAGATATCACCTTCATATACTTCCAGATTGCAATCGTGAACCGCCGTCCGGCTGCCGAATCTCTTCGTAAGGGAGCGCGTTTGAAGGACGACATCAGTCATTGAATTTTTCCTGCATCGTATCCAGGACTTTTCGGCCCCGCTTGATCACACATGAAAGATGGTTTACTCCCATGTGATACGGAATCATCTCGTACGAAGGGACATCAAAGATCAACAAGTCCGCCTGTTTTCCCACCTCAATGCTTCCCAATATTTCGGACCGTCGGAGTGCAGCGGCAGCATTTAATGTAACCGCGGTAAAGATCTCTTCCACCGTAAGATGCATCATCGTACCAGCAACCGTCATCATGAGCTGAATGTTCTCCGACATGCAGGAACCGGGATTAGCATCAGTCGCAACTGCAACCGGTAATCCCTGCTCGATAAGTCGCCGTGCATCGGCCATTGGAAGACCAAGAAAAAGAGAAACACCGGGAAGCACAACGGCCACCGTTCCCGACCTTTTCATGGCGACGATGTCCTCGTCAGAAAGATGGTCGAGGTGATCCGCGGACACTGCTCCAAATTCAGCCGCCAACCGGGATCCGCCCAGCGAAGTCAATTGATCCGCGTGCACTTTTACGCCAAGGCCCTTGTCAACGGCACGTTGCAGGATGGAACGACCTTCGTCGATACTGAAAGCGCCTTCTTCGCAGAATACGTCAACGAATTCCGCCAACCGGTGTTCGGCCACGTATGGTATGAGCTGATCCAAAAGCATCGCAATGTAATCCTGCCGCCGATCCTTGTAGTCGAATGGAATTGTATGCGCTCCCAGGCAGGTAGAGACAACGTCAAGAACGTGGCGCTCTCGTAGTTCCTGGATGACCTCCAACATTTTCACTTCGTGTTCAAACGTAAGACCGTACCCGCTTTTTATTTCAACTGTTGTCGTCCCAAAACTCAGACAGGTATCCAGACGATGTAATGATAATCGAAGAAGCTCTTCCTTCGAAGCGCTTCGCGTCGCTCTCACCGTGTTATTTATTCCGCCTCCGGATCGATGGATCTCCGCATAAGAAGCGCCAGCGTTTCGCAACGAAAATTCGTGCTCACGCGTACCGGCGAAAACAAGGTGGGTGTGGGAATCGACAAAACCCGGGGTTACCGTTTTCCCCTTTCCGTTAATTACATACTTCGCCCTGCTCTCATCCACATCACTGGAAGTCCCTACAAACACGATACGCTCGTTATCAATACCAACGGCTCCGTCACGGATGAGGCCGATGTCCGTCATTTCCTTACCGCGCTTAAACCGACTTCCTAGCGCGCGTACGGTAACAAGATTCGTGATATGATTAATCAGCAGGTCCATGGAGTAAGGGGAGTCGTGTGTCATCCCTCCTCATGATTCAACGCAACGAACGGGATGATACATGCCACTATCGATCAAGATCAAGTTTTAGATGCAATTCTCGCAGTTGTCGGGGGCTTATTTCAGAAGGAGCACCATCCATCAACGACAGCGCGGAATTCGTCTTGGGAAAGGCTATCACATCGCGTATGGATGTCAAACCGGACATAAGAGTGACCATACGATCGAAGCCGAGAGCAATACCTCCATGCGGAGGAGCGCCGTACTGAAATGCGTTAATAAGAAAACCGAACTTCTGCTCGATCTCTTTGTTCGTCAACCCCAAGAGAGAAAATATCTTTTGCTGAAGCTTGCTATCGTGAATCCGGATAGAGCCCGAACCGATTTCCGTCCCATTCCATACCAGGTCGTAACAATCCGCGCGAACCTTCCCCGGATCCGTATCCAGGAGATGAACGTCTTCGGGCTTGGGCCCGGTAAACGGATGATGCTCAGCAATCCATCTCTTCTCGTTCTCATCCCACTGTAACAGGGGAAAATCCGTTACCCACAGCAGGGCATGACTTTCAGAGCTGTACAAGTGGCGTTCTTCCCCGAGATCGACCCGAAGCTGCCCGAGTACCTTCGAAGCAGTTACAACATCAGTATCAGCGACGATGAGGAGCAGATCGCCATCATCGCAGTCCAACGCCTCACGTAACGCCGCAACTGTACCATCCTTAAGGAACTTACTGACCGGCGATTCCAGTGCTCCGTCACTGGCTTTCATCCATACCAGTCCCCCCGCCCCAAGTGATTTCGCACGCTCAGTAAGAACGTCGAGTCTCTTGCGTGAGAATTCCGCACCACCGGCGACACAAATCCCTGTAACTCTCCCACCTTTTTCAACGATATCAGTAAACACGCGGAATCCTGAATCGGCCACAATGTCGTTAAGAGTCACCAACGGCATTCCAAATCGGATGTCCGGTTTATCCGTGCCATATCTTTCCAGCGCCGCATAGTAATCCATGCGTGGAAACGGCGTAGTGATCTCGATACCCAGGGCCTCCTGAAAAAGGGCCGCCATCAACCCTTCTATCAGATCGTAAATATCCTCCTGCGTGATAAAACTCATTTCAAGGTCGATCTGCGTAAACTCCGGTTGCCTGTCGGCCCTCAAGTCCTCGTCACGAAAACACTTGACGATCTGAACGTAGCGGTCCAATCCCGCGATCATTAATAACTGCTTGTATGTCTGGGGTGACTGGGGTAAGGCGTAAAATTTTCCCGGGTGAACACGGCTCGGGACGAGGTAATCCCGCGCTCCCTCCGGTGTGCTTTTCATCAGCACGGGTGTTTCCACCTCGATGAAACCCCTTTCATCGAAATACCGGTGAACGACCTGGTACATTCGGTGGCGAAGTAGAAGATTTTTCTGCAACCTTGGACGTCGAAGATCAAGGTACCTGTACTTCAGTCGCAGGTCTTCAAATGCATCGACATCATCCCGGATTTCAAAAGGCGGCAGCTCGGAATGATTCAATATTTCCAGGGCATGGGAAAGCACTTCAACATCGCCAGTCGCCATTTGCGGATTTCTGTTGTCGCCGGGACGCTCCCGCACAACACCGGTAACGGAAATGACATCTTCCGACTTCAGTGCTTGGGCCTTTTCATGAAGCCCGGCATCGTGTTCCGGAGAAAAAACAATCTGCGTGATCCCGTACCGATCGCGCAGGTTGACGAACAACATTCCACCAAGGTTACGCCGGGAATCCACCCAGCCGTTGAGTGTCACGGTATTTCCGGCATCCTCTCGGCGAAGCTCGCCACACGTATGAGTTCTTTTCGTAAACATTATCCCCTGGGTAGCATTCGTAATGTGTTAACTCTCATGTTTGAAAATACAAAAAAAGCCTGATTGGTGTACCGCCAATCCCCGGCTGTTACATTTTCAGTCCGACACGTCGTTGCGAGCAGTATCCCTTACCGATACAAGACATTTACACGTACGCCGCCCCGTTCCCGTTTAGCGCAGGCCTGCATTTTTTCACCCATGTCCATCTTAATTTCACAGGATGCCGGAGTAAGGGATAATAAGAGACATGGTACAGGTATGCAGGGCAACGTTACCGCGCCATAACTTTCCGCGGTACCTGCAAACCCTTGCACTTTAGCAGCGCGATGGAAATCATCCATCGGTTTGATGGATCTACTCCACTATTGATAACAAGCTATCGCTTCTTGTCCTTGCTCGACTCGTACACCATCCATTCGAATGCGCCGGGATCATCAGCGGCGGCAATAACCAGGAACACTTTATCGCGCATCTTGACAAGATGAGCCTGTTTCTCCGCAACGTCGAACCATGCGACATTATGTTCCATTCCATGCAGTGAGCCGGCTTTTTCCAGACGGCTGTAAATTGCGCTGTACAGTGTGTCAAGGGATTCCCCCGCGGTTACGGGAAAAGCAAACAGCTTCCTCGTTATGCGAAGCCTTTCTTTCCGGTATTCCGCGAAATAAGCAGATAGCGTATCGACCACGGGCAGGACGACACGAACCACCGGATCTTTCAGCATACGCCATGCTGCGCGTCCCTGGACAAACCGTATACTGCCCCGGGCCCGTTCATCGAAAGGAAGGGGAATCCGCAAGAGTTCAAGACTGGTCACATCATTGAGAAGGAAAAAAATATCATCCACGACACGCGGCGGGATTTCAACATCAGCCTCCGGATCTGATGGATAAATGAATCCAACGTACGTGCCCAGATTAACCTGGATACGGTTGGATACTTTGGATACGGCGTAATCAGGCTGTCCGTTGAAATCGATGGTATCGCTCAGTACAGAAAATAATCCAAACGCTTCCAACGATGATTTGAATTCATACAACTCAACGGCCAAATCATCGTTTCCTGTGCCTCCATAGGAAGCGATATACAAATTCAGGCATCGATAATCCATCAGGATCTGAGCTTTTTCTTTCAATAGCTTCGGCAATTCTTCTGCGTTGTAGCGGAGAACGCCGATTAATTTTCTTCCAACCAAGGTATCCGGAAACACCGGGATCTTGCGCACCTGAGAAAAGACGTCTTGGGCTGGAACACAGAAAAGCACGAAGGCGATTACAAGAAGAATCCTGTTTTTTGAATTGATATTGCTCATCTTACCCGCGAGTGCATTGTATTGACTATTCCGAAAATCGGCGACCAATCGTGTCGCTTGCAAATGCAAAAGTATTCAGTGTTACAGAGAGAATAAAGTCATGAATGTGGGTACCAGCTCTTGCTCATCGCGCACTGCCATTCCAAAACAGCTGCAAACGTACGCAAAAAGCAGGGCACAAAGGATCGGACTGCGCGTTATTGATTTGTGACGATGATTGATGCCGGGAATGTTATGGAAAAGGTGGTTCCTTGTCCTTTCGTACTGGAAACGGATATGGAGGCATCATGAAGGTCGAGGTACTTCTTGACCAACGCCAGGCCCAGACCAATTCCTTCGTATGCCCTTGTATATCCGTTTTCTTCCTGGGAATACGGCTCAAATAATTTCGGTAAATAATCCTCGGCAATTCCGATGCCGGAATCCTTAATATCAAGGATCACGTCATCGCTATTTTCCTGCCGATAAAGATGCAATGCAACCGACCCTTTCCGTGTGTATTTCAGTGCATTGTCTACCAGGTTTCCGATTGCCTGGGCGAGATAGTACTCATCACCTTGGATGATTACGTTCCCCGCATCATTGACGAATGACAGTTCAATATCTTTCTTTTCTGCTTGGGGTACCATGCCATTCGTAACCCTCTTGAGCAGTGAAGGGAGAAGGATATCCCCGATGTTGAATTCTATGTCACCCGCTTGAAGTCTCGATATATCAAGGACGAAATCAACAGTGCGCATCAACCGCTGTCCAGCACTGTCAATACTGTCGAGAAAGGCGAGTTCTTCAGGGTCCATGTGTTCCTGAAGAATGTCCGTCATGATATTCGTATATCCCATGATGATATTCAGTGGAGAACGGATTTCATGCGATATATTGGCAATAAACGCATCCTTCAACCGGTCGGCACGCTCGGCTTTTTCCTTAGCGGCAATCAGTTCATACTCAAATTGCTTTCGTTCCGTGATATCACGGGCAATACAGAGAATCATCCGCTGCTCCATTATCGTTACGGGAAAAGTCCTTATCTCCACGATGATTTCCCTGCCGGAAGCATTTCGTAATATGATTTCATCCGGTCCCGCAGGCTCTCCTCTCTTATTTGCAAGGAAAACTTTCCGTGCGATTTTGCCTTGCTCAGCGTCAAGAAAACCAAGCCGAATGAAATTCTTATCCTTCATTTCGTTACGATCGACCCCGGTGAGCTGCCCCGCGAATCTATTCGCATCGATGACTTTCCCATCCAGATCGAAGACAAAGATCGCATCCGGCGCATACTCGAAGAGAATTCGGAGTCTCTCTTCAGAGCTCTTCAGCTCTTCATCGGCTTTCTTCTGTTCAGTAATATCCCTGTAATTCGTTACGATGGCCCGAACGCTTGGATCAAGCAGGAGGTTGGTACTCTTTGCCTCCACCCACCGATAGTCGCCATTTTTATGACGATAGCGGAATTGCGATCCATGGCTGATTCCTTCCTGCGCAAGAAGTTCGTTAAGGTGGTTTCGAACGATTTGCTTATCATCGGAATGGATGAAATTGAAAATATTTTGACCAACTAATTCTTCGACAGCCCAACCAAAATAGCGAGTTACAGAAGGGCTCTTGTACAAGATAGAACCATCGGAGGAACAGAGTGAGATCACATCATAACTGTTTACGATCATCGCCCGGAAAAGCTCTTCGCGCCTTCGTAAAGCCTCTTCCGCCTGTTTTCTTTCAATGGCGGTGGCGATATGGTCGGAAACGAAGGTCATGAGTTCAAGATCGCGACAGTCGTAAACATATTCATCGTTATAGCTTTGAATTGCCATAACGCCAATATGCTTTCCATGTATCGTCAGGGGGACGCCGAGCCAACTCTTCGAATCCACCCCCACGAGCACCGCTTCACCGGATGCGCATAATTCCTGGAACGTTTCATCATCGACTAAAAGCGATTGACCGGTACGGCGGACGTAATCCGTAAGGCTTTTCTTCAGCTGCTGGGGCGTGTACGAGTCGTTTTCCTCATACTCGTCCACGCAATAAGGAAACGTATACGTATCCGAGGCTTCGTCGTACAAGGCAACGTAAAAGTTCGTTGTATCGATGAGTTTGCCGAGTAATCCACGAACCCGTTCGAGGAGGGTTTCCAGGCTCTCAACTTCGTTCACGGATTCCGAAATTTGGAGTAAGACCATCCGCGTACGTTCCGCGCGCTTGTATTCGGATATGTCGCGAATAATCACCTGCAAATAGAGCGTTCCGCCAATATCGATGTGGTTTAACCGTACTTCAGAATCGAAAGGCGTACGATCTTTACGCAAGTGCTGCCATTCAAAAACTTGTGGCTTTCCGGCAAGCGCCGCGGCAATTTTTTCCGACGCTTTCTCCGATGACAAGCTCCCGTCAGGTTGGCGCTCTGGAGAAAAATCAATCGGCGATTTCCCGATTAAATCATCCTTCAGACAACCGAAAATATCAGCGGCGCGGCTATTGCAATCGATGAACGTTTCTCCTTCAAGAAGGAGGATCGCATCACGCGTGGATTCATACAGCGTTTTAAACTTCGTTTCACTTTCTTGCAGAGATAACTGCGCCAGTTTCTGATCGGTGATATCCGTAATGAATCCTTCCAGATACAGGAGTGTCCCCTCAGGAGAATACGTTCCCCAGCCCTGTTCCCATACCCAACGCTCATGGTTAGACGCAGTTGAAATACGGTACGTAAGAGTAAAGCTACTTTTCACGTCTACTGCCAATTGGATTTTTTCTCTTACGACTTGCAAATCTTCAGGATGGATGATATGAGCAAATGAAACGATTGCATTGTGAACTAGATCACGCGGATTATAACCGGTCAAAAGGACACAACCGTCGCTAATAAATTCCAGGGTGCGATGTTCGTCATTCTTGCACTTATACGCCATGCCGGGAAGATTGCTCATGAGTGTCGAAAGGATACGCTGGTGTTCCTCCAAATCCCGGGTTACTCTTTTGCGACGCGTGATATCCTGCAGACTTCCTTCGTAGAAAAGCACCTTGTTTTGGTCGTCTTTGATCGCCGTCGTGTGCTCTTCAACCCAAATAATCGAGCCATCGAAACAGCGCAACTGAACCTCAAAGGATGCCATGTATCCGTTCCGCTTGAGCTGATCCTGCCACTGATCACGGACTTGTACGTCGATGAAAAGATCTTTCGCGTTAATATTCAGCAAAGAATCGACATCCGGGTACTTCAACATCCTGGCCAGCGCCGGGTTCGCCTCAATAATTTGACCCGATGGTGTGCTCCGATATAAACCGATAGGGACCCTGTTGAACAGGTCCCTGTAGCGTTCCAACGAGGTCTCCGATGATCTAAGTTCTTTCATCTACTCTTCGTCTTTGTCCATCAGGTGATATGCTTGTCTGTGTAAGGATTTCAATGGTAATACATTTTGAAGACCAAACTTCGTCAAATATATCAATCTCCTTCTATACTCCATTTTTCAGCTGCCTTCCGTCAAACAATAACGCGAATTAAATCAAACCGGCCAAGTGGCTTCAACTACAAAGATTCGCGTCTTTGCAATTATTTCATTTGAACTTGATGACGGAATGAAGAAAAATCTTTAACGTACCCTCACATACCCTGGAATATGGCTCACCCCTACTATAATCGGCTTTTGCGCCCTACAGTGAACAAGAACCGATTGTGTAACGTCAGGTCAGTTCTTCTCCATACATTTCCCGCAACAACGACCTGATATTAAGCAGCGCCCTGGGGACGTGAAACATCCCTTTCCACATCGAGCCCTTCAGGGAATTTGCAATCGACCCATCACGGTGAAGATACCCGAACCACTCGCCGTGATCCGTATCAGGAAAACGGGCGAAGGCATACGAATGGATTTTTTCAAACCACGTCCAGTATTGGTGGTCGTTGGTCATGCGATAGGCTAACAGCGTTGCATACAGGGCTTCGGTGTGCGGCCACCATAACTTCATGTCCCATTCCAACCGTTCGGATGGCTTGCCCTCTATATCGACAAAAGCGAACAGGCCTTCATATTCATCGTCCCAGCCGAGCTCCAATGACCAGGAC
>JAADGX010000220.1 GCA_013152135.1 Chlorobiota bacterium | reverse complement strand
CGCCGCCCTTGTATTCGGCAGCGGCGATTCGCTTTCCATGAACATCGAGGGAACACGGATCAGCGCGTCGTTCCTGTTGAAGAAGACCGACACTTACCGCTTTGCGCTCAGGGACGTGAAAGGTATTGCGAACGCGGATCCCATCACGTATTCCCTGAAGGCGCTTCCCGATGCCTACCCGCGCGTGATGATCCTGGAACCGGAAGGCAACGTCAATCTCGGCGACAACATGATCCTGCCCATGCTCATCCGGTTGTCCGACGATTTTGGTTTCACGCGGCTGCGTCTCGCGTACAGGTTGGCCCAGTCGAAGTACGAGCAGCCGTCGGAGACGTTCTCGTTTATCGATGTGCCCCTCCCGTCCCGCCGTAGCACGGAAGTCGACGTTCCATACGTGTGGAAACTTGCTTCCCTCAACCTGGTGCCGGAGGACGTAGTGGAATTCTACGTCGAAGTGTTCGACAACGACCAGGTCACCGGTCCCAAGTCGGCGCGTTCGCGTTCCCTCCTGGCGCGTCTGCCGTCCATGGAGGAAGTGTTCGCCCAGGCTGACAAGGTGCAGGAACAGGCGGTCGAAGACCTGAAGGAAGCGCTGCGCGAGGCCAATGATATCAAGAAATCCCTCGATGACGTCAACCGCGATTTGAAGAAACAAAACCTCAAGCAACCGGACTGGCAGCAGAAAAAGAAAGTCGAGGAACTGCTCAAGCGGCAGGAAGAGGTTCGCAAGAAAGTCGAGCAGGTCACGAAGAGCCTGGAAAACATGACGTCGCAGCTCGATCGCCAGCAGGCGCTTTCGCCGGAAACCATGCAGAAGTACATGGAACTCCAGAAGCTCATGCAGGAACTCGACGCACCGGAACTGAAGCGGGCCATGCGCAAGCTGAATGAAGCAATGCGAAATATGCCGCCGGACCAGGTGCGCAAGTCGCTGGAGAATTTCCAGTTCAACGAGGAGATGTTCCGCAAGAGCATCGAGCGCACGATGGAATTGCTCAAGCGCATCCAGATCGAACAGAAAGTGGATGAAGTCACGAGGCGGACGGAAGAGCTGGCGAAGAAGCAAGAGGATGTACGGAAGAAAACCGAGCAGTCCCAATCGCAGGAAGAACTCAACAAGCGTGCGGAGGAACAGAAGCGGTTGGACAAGGAACTGCAGGAATTGGCCAAGCAGATGCAGGAGCTGGTCAAGCGCATGAGCGAGTTCCCCGACGAGATGCCGCTCCAGGACATGAAAGACGCCCAGGCCAAGGCCAATCTCATGCAGATGTCCCAGCAGATGCGACAGGCGGCGGGGATGTGCCAGGGCGGGAAGAAGAGCTCGGCGGCCCAGATGCAGAAGCAGATGGAGAAGCAACTGCGCGAGTTGCAGAAGCGCATGAAAAAGATCAAGAAGAAAATGCGCAGCATGCAGCAGCAGCAAGTGCTCAACGCCTTTCGGAAAGCCCTCCAGCAGATGCTGTCCCTGTCCCAGCGGCAGGAGGAATTGAAAAACAAGACGCAGTCGCTGCCCGCGAACTCGCAGCAGTTCCGGGAAATGGCGGAACGTCAGCAGGGGCTCATGGAGCAATTGGCCCGCATCGCCGAGGACATGATGGAACTGTCCAAGAAGACGATGGCGGTAACGCCGGAAATGGGACGCCAGATGGGCAAAGCCTTCCAGATGATGGAGAGCGCCAGGAAGAGCCTGGAAAACCGCAGTACGAAAAGCGCCGGACAACAGCAGGGAGGAGCCATGGCCGCGTTGAACGACGCCGCCAAGAAAATCGCCCAGAGCATGCAGGCGTCACAACAGGGGAAAGGGATGCCGTCGCTGATGCAGCAATTGCAGCAGATGGCGTCGCGCCAGCAGGGAATAAACAGCGCGACACAGGAACTGGGCCAGGGCAAGCTTTCCCCCGAGCAGATGATGAAGTTGCAGCGCCTGATGGCGGAGCAGCAGGCGGTCAAGAAAACTCTCGAGCAGTTGCAGCAGGAAGCCCGCAAGAGCGTGGAAGGCGAACGCATCCTCGGCGACCTCGACAAGATCCGCAAGGATATCCAGGAAGTGCTGTCCGACATGCGGAACGCGGACATCAACCCGGAGACCATCGAAAACCAGGAACGGATTCTCTCCCGGCTCCTGGACGCCTCCAGGTCCACGCGCACGCGGGATTATGAGAAACGTCGTGAATCCCGAACAGGCACCGACGTGGTTCGTCGCAGTCCCGGCGAGATCAACGCTGAAGAGCGGGCGAGCCGGTTACAGCGTGACCTCCTCCGGGCAATGGAGGAGGGCTACTCCGGGGATTACGAAGCGCTCATCAGGCAGTACTTCGAAGCTCTCCAGAAATTAAGCCCCGGTTCCGAGTAAACCTCTGCATGGACCCATTTGCGGGAGAAGAAGTTTCGGTTCAACTTCATTACGCTACCTTACATCGATCGTCATCCAGAGCGGATATTTTCGTGCGCAAAGATGATCCCCAGTGGAATAATCATGTCATCAAACGCACGAAAATTGGAGGCGAAGGATAATCCACGCATCATAATTCTCATCCCCATAAAAAGTCCGCGATTCTAATCGTAACTAAAACTATCTGCTACGTTATTCGGAAGGAGTGGTGTTCTATTCATCCACCGGATTATGAGGTTTAACGACTATACTCTAAATTACGAGCAGGCTGAAAAAACACGGCACCCTACGTGCCCTTGTCGCTAACCCTGCCAGGAGGCAATCAGCATGAATGTCTTTCTTATCAATTACGAACTGAGTTATCCAAAACAAAACTACTTCGATTTCCTCTCGTTCATCGAGAAATATAATTGCGTGGAAGTGACGCGGAACTCCTTCGCAATTGAAACGGAGGAAACCGCCGAAGAAGTGTTCGCCAAGGGAAAGGAAAAGCTGCTGGAGAACGATTCCCTGTACGTCTTTTCCATCACACCCAGAGCGTACGGCTACGGTCCCAAGAAAGTCAATGCATGGTTGAAAGACCGCGGCTTCTGATCCCGGATACTTCAACCAACCAACATATACGAGAAATGGATATCAGGCACACCGATATCGAGGCGCAAATGATCCGACGTCATGTCCGGTTATGGCTGTTCAATGAGAACTCTTGAGAACAGCAGCGGCGCACGCGGATCGAAAGAGCCGGCAAACCACGTTTCACCACTTCCGACAATTCATACGTATCGCCACCAGACGGGAATCCCCAGGGATGCATCCGTTGCGGGAGCGATGTTCTCGTCTGTAAAACGTGGCATACTTGAATTGAGTCGAGTCCGGACGTGCCGGCAAAGCTCACCATCATCTTTTCAATAAGTGATACCTGCCATGACAATCAACAAAAGGCGCGGCAAATTATCGCTGGTTCTAGGATTTACCGTGCTCCTTGTCGTTCCGTATTTCTGTGGTCGGGCGCAAGAAGTTCAACCCGATTCCATATCCAGGGGGGCGGACACGGTGCGATCAAACCTTTCCGAGAAAAAGCTGGAGGAAGAACTGGCGCGGGAATTATACGGTTCGGATACCACGGGAAACACGGAATCGATACCCGTACAACCCCAGGGCAGCCCGGCATCGCTCGGGAGTATTCTCAATCCGCGCATCAGCGCGATAGGCGCTTTCATCGGTTCGGTAACGGAAAAAGACGCCGCTTCGAGCGTGTACGACGCGGGCTTGTCCGAGGCGGAACTCGCTTTCCAGGCGTATGTCGATCCGTACAGCAAGGCGGATTTCTTTATCGCATTTCACCGGGAGCGGCAAGATCCTTTTTTCGGACCGGAGTTCGAAGATGGAGCGGAGTCGGGGTACCACCCCGAATTGGAAGAAGCCTACCTGACTCTCCTCACCCTGCCTTTCGGGCTTCAGGTAAAAGCCGGTCAATTCCGTCTTGCCTTTGGACGTATTAACACCTTTCATCTTCACGCTTTGAATTACGTGGATTACCCGCGAATGTATGTCAATTTTCTCGGAGGAGAAGGATTGGCGGATCGAGGGATCGGTGTAAGCTGGTTGATCCCGAATCCCCTGGACTTTTACCAGGAACTCAGTCTTGGGGTCACTTCGGGCCAGGTGGAAAGTTCGTCGTTTGGAGGCGGGACGAATTCCGTGTTGCTTTCCGCGCATCTTAAGAACTTCTTCGACTTATCCGACAACAGCACACTGGAAGTGGGACTGAGCACGCTGCATGGTTCCAACGATCCGCAAAACCACAAAACCCTGATCGGGGCGGCGGACATCACGTACAAATGGAAACCGCTGGGAAAAAATCTCTACAGGAGTTTTGAATGGACGGCGGAGGTTCTCGTGAGCAGCCGGAATTCACCCATGAAATCCGTGACAAGCTCGGGATGGTATTCTTTCTTGCGGTACCAGCTTTCCAGGCGATGGTTTGTCGCCGCACGGTACGACTACTCCGAGTTTCCCTATGACGACGCTCGCAATGAAAAGGCATACTCCCTCATCGCGAATTTCTTCGCCACGGAGTTCCAGAAACTGGAAGTCCAGGTTCAACATGGCGTCCCTTCCGGGTGGAAGGAATTCAACCGCGTGCTGTTGCGCGTCGTCTTCGTGATCGGCGCCCACGGCGCACATAATTACTGAATCAAGAATAATTAACGATTACTTGCGCATTATGACTGGAAGAGTGGTTCTCACAATCGTTCTCGGCATTCTGTTTCTCGTTGACGCGCGTCCGCTTCCCGCGGGACCGGAACCGGCGAAGAAGCTCCGGGTGGTAACATCGCTGCAAGACCTTGCCGCGATCGCCCGGGAAATTGGGGGTGAATACGTCGAGGTGTTCTCCATCGCGAAAGGATACCAGGACCCTCATTTCGTGGATCCCAAGCCGAGTTTCATGATCAAGCTTCAAAAAGCCGACATGTTTATCAAGGCGGGATTGGGACTGGAAATTGGATGGGTGCCCCCCCTTCTCGACGGGGCCAGAAACCCGAACATCCTTCCGGGAAGCAGGGGCTATGTCGACGCTTCGAAAAACGTTCCCCTTCTCGAGGTACCCACTGGTGATCCCGCGACTTTGCGTGCACAAGGCGATATTCATCCTTATGGGAATCCTCATTACTGGCTCGATCCGTTACGGGGGAAGATTATCGCGGAGAATATTTTCGAAGGCCTGGCGCGTCTCATGCCGGGCAAGAAAGAAGCTCTGCGACGCAACCTCGACAGGTTCAAGAAAACGATCGATGCAAAAGTCGCCCGGTGGGTAAAGATGATCGCCCCATACAAAGGGCGGAATGTCATCGCCTTCCATAACAGTTGGCCGTACTTCGAGCAACGGTTCGGGATCAATATCGTCGCTTTTATAGAACCCAAACCGGGCATCCCTCCCACGCCGAAACACCTGGTGAAAGTCATTCACGTCATGAAAGAACGCCACGTCAAGGTGATAATCATTTCCCCGTATTTCAGCAAGAAGTCCGCTGAACTGCTTGCTTCGAAGACGGGCGCCAGCGTGGTCGAGCTCGCTCCCTCGGTCGGCGCCTTTCCCGAAGTACAAACGTATACGGACCTGTTCGATTTCAATCTATCCCGCCTGGTGAAAGCGTTTCGGGGCGGCTGATTTCTAAATGCAGATTCAGGATTACAGGAGGCAGCATGTTTGAAATGTTTTCCCTCTCCTTCATGGTCAACGCTTTTGTCGCAACAGTGATAATGGGAACACTGCTGAGTTACATGGGCGTGCACGTTATCGGGAGGGGGATTGTTTTCGTGGACCTGGCGTTAGGGCAGATTTCCTCGCTGGGTGTCGCCGTCGCCCAGTTCATGCATACGGGCGAAGAGTGGATACCGATCGCGTTCACCTTGCTCGGCGCGGTTCTGCTTTCCTTGATCCGCATCACTGATCGGCGGTTAAAACTTGAAGCTATTATCGGTATCATCTACGTCGTTGCGGCCGCGGTGACCGTCCTGGTTATTTCCAAGACGCCGCACGGCGAAGCGGACATCCAGGAGGTTCTCTTCGGCGCCGTCCTGGCCGTGAACAGCGCTGACCTTGTTCAACTTGGAGTGATATTCGGGGTTATCGGCGTTTTGCACCTCGTATTTTACAAGCCTATCCTCCGTCTTACGGAACGGATGGAATCCGGTGGACACGCTGATTTTACAATGAAAGAGCGCGCCTGGAATTTTTTCTTCTATCTCTCCATCGGGTTGGCCATCGTGTATGCGGTTCGCATCGGCGGGGTAATGCCCGTGTTTGCGTTCCTGGTCATACCGGCTGTCAGCGCGGTGACGATTGCTCGAAAGAGCTGGGCCGTGATTGTTCTCGCCATCCTGATTTCAGTACTGGCCAGTTATGGAGGCCTGTGGTTTTCCTATACCTGGGACTTTCCCGCCGGCTCTTCCCTGGTTGCCGTGCTTGGCGGCCTCTACGTTGTGGCGCTGTTTGTGCGTGCCGTCCGCAGTTACCGGGGTACAATTCCGCCGACCACGGATGGAGGATGAAGCCGGCTCGAACATCGCTTTCCTTACGATACGTTTTTTCAGGAAATTGGATTTTCGGATAAGCAACATGGATGGATAGGGGGCGGGGAGCGCCTTGATCAGCATATTTTCAGAACGAGCCATGGTGGCTTCTTCGGAATCGAGACCATTCCCGGATTCAACGAAAGTTGAAACAAGTCGTTGGCCTGGAAGAATATATCAACCCTATTCAATGACCGTTCCTAAAAGTGATAGTCGGACGGTCGGATGTGATGAAACTGACTGAATGGTGTGTTAGGCCCCGAAACCTGCTCTTCTCGCCTGAGCATGAAAAATTCTTCATTGTTCCTTTTCTCCTCTTGGTTTCAATCCTCTTTATGAATTACCTTCCGTGGTGACCAAAGAGGCGCGTTCCCAACGAAAGCCAGAGCTTTTCTGTCGGCGGGATGGGACTCATGGGCGCACTGAGAATAGACGTATGTTGTATCACGAACACCCTTGACGCATGACGCCGGAAAAGTCAGCAATTTCCCCGGGCATCCAGCGCGGGATTCTCCTGGTGAACCTCGGTTCACCCGCGAGTCCCGATGTGCGGGATGTGCGGCGGTACCTCCGTCAGTTCCTGATGGACGAGCACATCATCGATATGCCGGTGGTTCCCCGGTGGCTGCTCGTGCACGGACTCATCGTTCCTTTTCGCTCGGGGAAATCCGCGCAGGCGTACCGGGAAATCTGGCGGGACGGTCATTCGCCGTTGATCGCCATCAGCCGTCGCGTGCGGGAACTCGTGCAGGAGCGCGTCGATCTGCCCGTGGCGCTGGGCATGCGTTACGGTTCCCCCTCCATTCTTGACGGCCTCGAATCGCTGACGAGCGAACATCCCGGTTTACGGGAAATCGTTGTGATTCCGCTTTACCCCCATTACGCAATGAGTACGTTCGAAACGGTGCTGGCGGAAGCGATGAAGATGGCCGAGAAGCTTCCGCGGAGAATCTCGCTCAAGACTATCCCGCCTTTTTACGACCACCCTCGTTACATCGAGGCCCTGGCCGCGCAGGCGCGCGATGCGCTTGAAGGCGGATACGACCACCTCTTGTTCAGTTACCACGGAGTGCCCGAACGCCACGTGCGGAAATCGGATCCGACCGGAAGCCATTGCCTGGGCGGTGATGATTGCTGCGAGGTGGAATTCCCGGCGCATCAATTCTGTTACCGCCGACAAGCGCTCGCGACTACCAGGTTGTTTGTCGAAAAGCTGAACCTGCCCGCAGGGCGATACAGCGTTTCCTTCCAGTCGCGACTCGGCAGGGACCAGTGGTTGCAGCCGTACACGGTGGACGAGTTGGTCCGGCTTGCGACCGCCGGCGTGAAGAAGCTCGCGATCATCTGTCCGTCCTTCGTTACGGATTGCCTGGAGACCCTGGAGGAGATCGGCATCCAGGGCAGGAAAGCGTTCCTGGACGCGGGAGGCGAGGAATTCATCCTCGTTCCCTGCCTCAATGATCATCCGCTGTGGATTGACATGCTCGTTTTTCTGTGCACGCAGGACGTCATCGCTCCGTATTCCTTTTATTCCGGCGCGGAAAAACGCTGGCGGACAATCGGCTAAGGTCGTATCTTGTCTGCGAGAGAGAAGTTCATTCCCAATCACGATTGCCATGTCGAGGAAGAAATCCGTTAACGACTTTTCCAAGCTGCACGAGCTTGTCCCCGGCGCCGAACCACCTCCCGCCGAGCCGATGGTATCGAAAAGCCACCTCGACGCGATGGTTACGCTCAAAGTGCGGTTCGAGAAAAAGGGCCGCAGGGGAAAGGGGGTTACCGTTGTGTCCGGTTTTCACCACACGCGGGAGGACCTGGAATCCCTGGCCAGGAAATTGAAATCAACTTGCGGCGCCGGTGGAACGGTGAAGAACGAAACCATCGAGATTCAGGGTGACCACCGGGAAAAAGTGAAGGCCCTCCTCGCGGACATGGGTTTCAACGTCGGGAAATAGAACCGGGTATGGGCCCGGTTCGAGTACGTTTATCTAGCACAACCAGAACGGGGACTATCATGAAACAGGTTACGGTATGCTTGCTCGTCTTCGCGTTTTTTCTGAACATGGCGGCGGCCCAGGAGGAGGAAAAGCCTCGGCCTATTCGACTGGGACCGGAGCTGGGCGTGAACACCGCCATGAACACGGTTGACTACAACGTCTCCGGGGTCGAGCGTTTCCTTGGCATCGGATCATCCTTCGGGGTTGTAGCGGAATTCCCGCTGGGAAAAATCACTTCCGCCGTGGTCGGCATGCATTACTACACGCTGACGGCACGGGAGGAGAACAAGAAAATCAACGTGATGCTCAACGGTCAGGAAGCCAACCAAAACCTGTACAACCTCATGACCACGGAAAGCATGTTCCAATACATCGCCTTCCAGACCATGTTTCGCGTGGAGATGTTCGAGATCGGTTTCCAATTCGGGGTGCCCGTCCAAGGTGGAGTGGCCGTTTCCAAGGGCGAAGCCCTTCCGAACGGCCAGGTGCCCGTACCAGACCAGGACCCGGTGCGCAAGGAAGATATCAATTTCATGGTGGAGGGGCGGATTGGAGGAGCGTTCCCCGTGTTTGAAACCTCCGGCGGAATTCTCGTACTCAGGTTCAGCGCCGGTTATCCCTTTACGACAATGGCAGTGTCTTCCGAAGACCAGCTTCCGAAGATGGAAGAGAACTTCCGCCTTCCTAACCTGCAACTTTCGATAAGCTGGTTGTTCGACTTGTAACGCGTAACGTTCAACCTGCAACCATCTACCGCACGCGCAGTTCGTCCCTTCCGCCCTTGACGGATTCGGCCGTTACCGTTATTTCTCCGTTGCCCTGCACGATCCACCGCACTTTCACCGTTCCCATGCCCGGTATGGTTTCCACGCGGATGCGATCCGGTTGATGCTTCTGCTCCCGGGCGACGTCCAGCAGGGGATCCTCCACGACGAACCCGGCCAGGACTTTTACTCCGGGACCGGAGAGAGCGATGATGTCCGGTCGCGTGATGTGATTCGCGACGTCCTGC